>DASRBU010000592.1:0-9691 GCA_035653475.1 Candidatus Dormiibacterota bacterium
GGGCTCGCGGTAGCCCTCGGGCGTGCCCGCCGGCCGGTCCATGAGCCGGGGATCGGCCCTCATCGGCGGCCGCCGGGGGAGGGCGCCGCCGGGCGCCCCCCCGCCGTCCTCCGTGGCCGAGCCACCTGGGCCGGCTCCGGAGCCAGGCGCTCGCTCAGCACGCCGACCCGAAGCCGAGGCTCAGGTGCGGCAGGGTGAACGAGCTCGCCGAGGTCCCGTTGGCCACCTGCCGGAGGCTGTTGATGGTCACCGCGGTCGCGGTCTGCCCGAACGTCCCCGCCGGGACCGGGCCGGTGTTCACGTTCGGCCCCGAGCCGCGTCCGGTGGGGGCCGTCAGGGCCGGGTTGGAGAACTGGCCCATGTCCTGGCCGATGTTGATGTTCGAGAACTGGGCGCTGCCCGCGCTCAGCGAGGTGGCGTCCACGACCAGGTTGCTGGCCGTGACCGGCGTGCCGGCGTCGCCGGCCGTGATCCGCAGCGTGAGCGGCCCCACGGACACGGACTGGCAGAGGTTGGTCAGGCTGGCGCTGGGGATGATCGACTCCACCTGCGGGACCGGGGTGCCGGCACCCGTGAAGTCGACGACGCCCAACTGGTAGAAGCCCAGCCCGTTGCCGTCCGTGCCGGTGCTGGTCAGGTTGTCCGCGGTGACCGTGAACGCCGTGCCCGAGATGGCGAAGGAGACGGCGAGCACCCCGGACCAGGCCAGGAAGACCAGCGCCGCCAGCGCCAGGTAGGCGGGGGCGAGCACGGCCGCGAACCGGCGCCAGCGGGTCCGGCCAAGGGGAACGCTGCTCTCGGTCTCAGCCATGGATGCACCTCCCGGTGAGTTCGCCTCGGGGTGCGGAGAGCTCCCGAGGGGCCATCGGTCGGACCGATGGGCGCTCCACCCACGCCGGTCATGGGCGCGTTGAAACCTTGTCCCAAACCTCTCGAGTCTCCCCTACGTCCAACCGTTCACGGCGAGCCGATGGCTCTCCGCTGACCCCGAGGGCCTTGCAGTCGGGAAGTTTGGTACTTGTGCGTACCGAAGTCAATAGGCATCTGCGCTCGGGTCCGGCGGGATCGAAGCCTCGGGGACGGGAAGGGACCGGGATCGTCCCCGGCTGTCCGGGCCCGCTCGCCTTCGGCCGCCCCCTTCCGCTACCATCTCGGGGCAAATCGGTACGACCACGTACCAGAACCCGATCGCGTTCGGACCGCGCCGTTCGCAGGGGAGGGAGAGACATGAGGAGTGGGCACGGCCGCCGAGGGAGAGGCGCCGCCGCAGCGCTGCTGGGGGCGCTGCTGCTCTGGAGTCTGCCCGTCCCGGTCCTGGCCGCGTCATCGCCCACACCGACCCCGGCACCGGACCCGATCCCGACCGTGGACCCCTCAGCGAGCCCCTCGCCGAACCCCTCCCCGAGCGTCGCCCCCTCCGTCCCGCCCTCGCCCACGGCCGGCGCGACACCGTCCCCATCGGCCTCGGCGGCCCCCTCGCCCAGCCCCCCGCTGCCATCGCCGAGCCCTTCCCCCTCGCCCACCCCCCGGACCGCGCTGCCGGCCCCGGGACCGGCGGTCTCCGTACTGAGCTCGGACAGCCTCCAGATCACGGGGCTGCGCTCCCTGGCCGTCACCGCCGTCCCCTCCGCCACCGGCCCGGTCAAGGTCATCGAGCTGACCATGGACGACTCGACGATCCAGGGGTTGGACCTCCTGGGGCCCTGCTCCGGCGGGGTGCGCCTCGAGACCACGGCCGGTCGGGAGGTGGCCGGCGGCGGCCTGACCATCGACGCCACCGCTCTGCAGATCACGGTCCTCGGGGTGCCGGTCGTCCTGGCCGCGGCCGACCTGCCCGAGGGGAGCCTCACCCTGCCCGGGGTCTCGCTGCCGCCCCTGCCCACGAACACGGTCTTCCTCTCGGTGCGGATGTACGTGCTCAGGATCGACGCCGGCTCCCTGGCCCTGGACGGGCTCCGGGTGGGCTCGACCGCCTGCTGACCCGGTCCCGGTCGCGGGTCGGGCGGCGGGGCCGTCCGACCTTGACGGGACCCGTCGGCGGCGCCGAACATGGCCGCATGGCCGGAGCCAAGGGTGGCCGGGCGGCACGCTACGCGGCCGAGTTCGAGGCCGCGCAGGAGCGGCTCATCCGTCGCCTGGAATCCCTGACCGACGAGCAGTGGCGACGTCCGGGCCGCAACTACCCGCAGCAGCTCAATCAGGAGGACGAGCGCCGGACGGTGGGCGTGATCGCGCATCACGTCGCGATCGCGGCCCCCCGCCTCCTGGAGCGCATCCAGGCGCTGGCCGAGGGTCGGCCCCTCCCACCCTTTGCCCCGGAGGCGGTGTCCAGGGACAACGCTCGCCACGCGGCCGACCACGCCGACGTGACCAGGGAGGAGGTGCTCCGGCTGCTCCGGGAGCAGCGGCCACGGATCGCGGCCGCGCTGCGGGCCATCCCCGACCACTGCCTGGACCGCTCGGGGCCGACCCCGGCCGGCCCCCTGACGGTCGCCGAGCGTATCGAGCGGGTGCTGATCGGCCACATCGACGCCCACCTGGGCTCGATCGAGGCCGCGCTCTCCTGACCGAGCCGGGTGGCGCCGCGAAGCCCGGGCACCGCCCGGCCGACCGCCTCACCGGGCCGGGTGGGCCGGGACGGTCGTACCGGCCCGCGAACCGAGGTCATCGGTCGGCACGGTGAGGGCCGCGCACCTCCCTGACCGGCGGATCCCATCCCTCTCGCCGTCGTCCGCGAGCCGGCCGTCGTCCGCGGGCCGGCCGAGGCCGGGGCGCACGCCGTCGGCCCGGTGCACGAGCCCGGGCTCCCGGGTCGACCGTCCCCACCCAGCCCGCGCGCCCGTCTGGCTGCGGCGGTCGGGGAAGGCCGAACGGCGGGGCGGGGCCAGGATCACGGCGCCGCCCGCGGCGGGCGGGGTGGTCGGGGAAGTACCCGTCTTGGCCGCGGCGACGGCTTCGGCGACGGGTGTCCGGCGATGGCGCCCTGGACGACGGCCGCGTTCGCAGCCGGGTACATCGTGGTCCTGTCGGCGGTGCTGCTGGCCATGAGCCGACGCAACCCCCGGCTCATGCTCCGGGGCTACCCGGACCAGGTGCGGGCGGCGGTTCCGCCCAAGACCGCCGCCGAGCGCCGGGAGACGGTGTGTTGGGGCGTGCCCATCCTCGGCCTCACGCTCGGGATGCCGCTGGCGGCGACCATCGTGGCCAGGCTGCAGCTGCCGGGCCTTCCTTCGCCGAGGCGTTCGTGAACGCGTTCGTGGTCATGATCGCGTTCGACCTCTTCGACTGGCTGGTGGTCGACTGGCTCGTCCTCTGCACGCTGACGCCGCGGTTCGTCGTCCTGCCCGGCACCGAGGGCGTGGCCGGCTACAAGGACTACGCCATGCACCTCCGGGGCTTGCTCGTCGGACTCGCCCTGGCGCTGGTCGCGTTCGCCGCCATCGCCGGGCTCACACTCCTGCTGCCCTCCTGAACCCGCACAGCGGCCGGCTTCTGGCCCACGGCCATCAGCTGGTCGCCGGTGGGCACGTCGAGCGTCCCCTTCTACGTGACCCACCGGTCGGGACCGGTGTCGTCGATCCCCGACCGGCGGTACGGAAGGCGGCGGGGGTGGACCTCACGCCACCACCAGGCGGGGCGTGCCCCGCCTCCGGCGAGGCGTCCTCGCTGACCCGACCCGCCGGCACGTGTCCGATGAGCAGAGCGGATCTCACCGCGCCCCGGAGCCGGCCCTCCCACTCCGCCACACGGCGAGCGCCACCGGGATCGAGCCCGCGATGAGCAGCGCGCAGATGAGCGGGCCGACCACATCCACCTGGCGGCTGGCGAAGGCGACGACCGTGACCGGGCTGGTCAGCGCCAGCGCCCACGCCGACCAGCCGGGGATGAAGCCGCCGCGACGCAGCGCGACGGGGAGGACGACGTACGCCAGCAGGTGGCACACGATGTAGACGAGCAGGAACGTCATCATGGTGCCGTCGGTGGTGAAGCGGTCCCAGAGGGCCACCAGCCGTGGATCGCCTCCCATCGCGGCCATGCGGAAGGTCAGGTCGTCCTGCGCCGCCAGCGCCGAGAACGGGATCCAGCCGATCAGACCCAGCCCTCCGCCGATCGTGGCCAGCCAGGGCGACCGCGGCAGGGCGAGGCCGGCCATCCCCAGGACGCTGATCGGCAGCAGGAACGACTCCAGGACGTAGGCGGCGATGTGGAGCTGATTGGTGAGGGGGTTCGCGGCGGCGTTCGCGGCGAGGTTGGCGGCCCCCGCCCCGATCCCGCCCATGGCCGGATTGAAGATGGTGCCGGGGACGAAGACGAGCGGCGCCAGCACGATCGCAGCTGCCAGCACCGCTCGCCGGAGGGCGGCCGCCCCTTGCTCATGCCGCCGCTCGCGTACGCGAGCGGCGGATCCGGATCCTCGAACCGTCTCCATCGAGACACCTCCGTTGCTCTGGCGCGATTGGAACGCCCCAATCGTCGATCCAGGCCGGGCCCGGTGCCATCCGTCCGCGGACGGCAATTGCGCGTACGTCGGCGGACGTACCGCCCGCTGGTACCATCGGGCTGGCGAGCACGTGGCACGAACCGCACCGGGCCGGAATGGACGCTCTCGTGCAGGCGCATGGGCGCCCTGGCGACGCACCTGGCCGGTGGGCGAGGTCCTCGACCCCCTCACCGGCGCGGCGGTGGCCGCGTTCCTCACTCTCCTGACACCGGCCACGCGGATCTATCAAGTCGAGGCGGTCCCCCTCGACTGGCCCGGATACGGCCTCCTGATCTTGACCGGCCTCTCCCTCTCGATCCGCCGCCGGTGGCCGCTCGCGATGTACGTGGTCGGGGTCGGTTCGGCGACCGTCTACCTGGGTGCTCGCTACCCCGGCTGGCCGGTCTACGTCGGCGCCGGCCTGGTGCTGGTCGCGTACGCCAGCGCCGGTGGATGGGCAGCCTGGCCGCTCACCATGGTCGGAGGCGTGGCGCTGGGGATCGCCAGCGGAAGGCCGGAGGGCTGGCAACCGGCGCGCATGCTCACCGTCTTCGGGGTGTGGCTTGCCCTGGGTGGGTTCACCGCCCATGCCACCGAGCTGCGGCGACGTCGGGCCGAGGAGGTGGCCAGGCATCGCGTGGTCGAGGAACGGTTGCGTATCGCCCGGGAGATGCACGACATCCTCTCCCACGGCCTCGCCACGATCAGCCTGCAGTCGGGAGCCGCGCTGCGCCGGTTCCCGACCCGTCCCGCCGAGGCCGAGGCGGCGCTCAGGACCATCCGGCGGGTGAGCAACGACGCCCTCGCCCAGGCCCGGGCAGTCCTCACCAGCATCCGCGACCCGGTCGAGCCGGCGGCCACCGGGTCGGACGATCTCGATGCCCTGTTCGAGTCGGTGCGGTCGACCGGCCTGACCGTGAAGACGACGGTGGCGCTCTCCGGCGGAGTCGTGCCCCGGGCGATCGCGCCGATCGTGTACCGCGTGATCCAGGAGTCACTCACCAACGTGATGCGGCACGCGGGACCGAAGGCGGAAGCGACCGTCGCGATCGCCCGCCACGCCGACGCGATCGTGGTCGAGGTCGCCGACAGGGGTGGAGCGGCACGGCCGGGGAAGCCCGGACACGGGCTGCTGGGCATGCGTGAGCGCGTCCTGGAGGCGGGTGGGGACTTCTCTGCCGGCCCGGAGCCCGCCGGCGGGTTCCGTGTCAGGGTGCGGCTGCCGCTGGGGAGCGGTACCCCGTGATCACCGTTCTGCTGGTCGATGACCAGGCAATGGTCCGCTCCGGGCTGCGTGCGATCCTCGAAGCGGAGAACGACATCCGGGTCGTAGGCGAGGCGGCCGATGGAGCCCAGGCGCTCGAGCTGACGAGACGACTGCGCCCCGAGGTCGTGGTCATGGATCTCCGCATGCCGGTGCTGGACGGGGTCGAGGCCACGCGCCGCCTGGCCGCCGACCCGGACTTGCGGACGTCACGCATCCTCGTGCTCACGACCTACGATGACGACGAGCTGGTCTTCGGGGCGCTTCGGGCCGGAGCGGGTGGATTCTTGCTCAAGGACGCCGAGCCCGAGGACTTGGTCAACGGAATCCGGGTCCTGGCCACGGGGGAGGCGCTGCTGGCGCCGACCATCACCAGGCGCCTGGTGGAGGCGTTCGTGGCCAGGCCCGAGCCGGCGATCGGACCGCTGTCGATGGTCGAGCCGCTCACCGATCGTGAGCGGGAGGTGGTGGCGCTGGTGGGGATGGGCCTGTCCAACCAGGAGATCGCGGCCAGGTTCACCATCAGCCCGGCCACGGCCCGAACCCATGTCTCCCGGGCCATGGGCAAGATCGGGGCCCGGGACCGGGCCCAGGTGGTGGTCTTCGCCTACGAGTCGGGGCTGGTGGTGCCGGCGCGCAGGCAGGGCTAGCGGTCGGCCGCGGGCGTGTGCCCTTCGCCCGCGGCCGGCGGCCGGGAAGGGTCGGGTTGCCCCCCGGGAGACCAGGCGCCGTCGCGCATCCCGTCGACACGCTCCACCGATGCCAGCGACCGCATCACCTCCGACCTCGCCGGCCGCTTCCGGAGTGCCCGGCGACGGTCCCGAGGTCGCGGGCGACCTCCCGCCTCGGCCCGTCTCCAGAGCGGCGCTCGTCAGGGGGCGGCGGCGACCCCGCGCTTCCCGGGACGCCACCCACGGTTGGTATCGTGGACCCAAGCATGGATCGCCCGGGCGCGGCCGAGGCCGACGTCGCCCCCCCGGAAGCCGCCTTCACCGCGCTTCGCCCCCTGCTCTTCTCCGTCGCCTACCGCCTGCTGGGACGTCCGGCCGACGCCGAGGACGTGGTCCAGGAGAGCTGGCTGCGCTACGCCCGGGCCTTCACCGAGGTGCGCGATCCCCGCTCCTGGCTGATCCAGGTCGTCACCCGGCTCTGCCTGGACCAGCTGCGCTCGGCCCGTGAGCGCCACGAGCGGCCGGCCGGCATCTGGCTGCCGGAGCCGGTGCTCACCGGCGGGTCGGTGGCCGAGGACCCGCTGGAGATCGTGGAGCGCCGCAACCTGCTCTCCCTGGGCGCGCTCGCCATGCTGCAGCGGCTGTCCCCCGCTGAGCGGGCAGCCCTGGTGCTGCACGAGGCCATCGGTCTCAGCCACCGAGAGATCGCGGAGATCCTCGGTGTCAGCGAGGCCGGATCGCGCCAGCTGCTGGCCCGAGCACGCCGTCGGGTCGCGGCCGATCCGGCCCGCCAGCCGGCCCCATCCCCGGCCATGCACCGCCGACTGCTGACGGCGCTCCGGACCGCCTTCGACAGCGGCGACACCGGCCCGCTGGTCGGCCTGCTCCGCGAGGACGCCGCGGTGGTGGCCGACACGGGGGGCGAGATCGCCGCTCCCCGCCGTCCCCTCGTCGGGCCCAGGAGCATCCTCCGCTTCCTGGCCGGGGTGGCGGCCCTGCGGCGGTACACCGCCACCGAGGTCGAGGTCAACGGCGAGCCCGGTCTCCTGTTCCATGCCGACGGGGAGCCCGCCCACCTCGTCGCCTGTGTGGTCGACGCCGAAGGCCGGCTGCGCCTCGCCCTCGACGTCGGCGGTCCGACCAAGCTCGCCTACGCCAGGCGTCAGCGGCCCCGTCTTCCCGCCTGATCTCCGTCACGTCCGGGACCCCTACCTCGTCCACGGGATGGACGTAGACGTGCTCGACATTCCGAAGGAGGAGGCAACCATGCGAGTGCTGGTCATAGGAGCCGGTGGCGTGATCGGCACCCGGCTCGTCCCCCAGCTCCGAGAACGAGGACACGAGGTGATCGGCAGCTCCCGCTCGCCCGGCAAGGCCGCGCGCCTGCGGGCGCTCGGCGCCGAGCCGATCGTGCTCGACGCGCTGGACGCCAGGGCCGTGCGCGAGGCGGTCGCCGCCGTCCGCCCCGACGCGATCGTCTACCAGGCCACCGCCCTTTCCGACCTGAGCGACCTGAAGCACTTCGACCGCAGCTTCGCCCAGACCAACCGGCTGCGCACCGAGGGGACCGACATCGTGCTCGCGGCCGCCAGGAAGGTCGGGGTCCGGCGCCTCGTCTTCCAGAGCTACGCCAATCACCGTTACGCCCGCGTGGGCGGCCCGGTCAAGGCCGAGGACGACCCCCTCGACCCGGCTCCGGCGGCCGCCATGCGCCGGTCAGTCGCGGCCATGAACCATCTGGAGCGGGCCGTTACCGAGGCCGGCGGGATCGCGCTGCGCTACGGCAATTTCTACGGCGAGCCCGACGACGCTCTGGTCGCTGCTGTGCGCGCGCGCAAGTTCCCGATCGTGGGGAACGGCGCGGGCGTCTGGTCGCACATCCACCTGGAAGACGCCGCCGCCGCCACCGTCCTCGCCCTGGAGCGCGACGGCCCGGCCGTCTACAACGTCGTCGACGACGAGCCCGCGCCCGTCGGCGTGTGGCTGCCCGAGCTGGCGAGGGTCGTCGGCGCCAGGCCACCCCGGCGCCTCCCGCGCTGGATGGCACGGCTCCTCGCCGGCGACGCGGTCGTCGTCATGACCACCGAGTCGCGAGGTGCGGCCAACGCCAGGGCCAAGCGAGAGCTGGGCTGGACCCTCCGCTACCCGAGCTGGCGCCAGGGCTTCGCCGCGGCCTACGGCCGGCCGGAGACCCGCCGCGCCGCCTGACGCCGGGGGCGGCCCGGCCAACCCCGCCGGCGGCCGAGACCGGGGGCCCGAGGGGCGCCACGCCCCCGGGCCGGATGGCCACTGCGAGGCGGGCCTCCGAACCCCCGCTCGGTTCCACGGGGATCTCGGGTGACCCCGGCGCGCCGCCGCCTCCGCCCGCCGGCCGAGGCCCCGACCGGGCGGCGCGCCGGACCGGCCGGAGGGGCGGGGCGGCGCCGGATGCGGTTCCATGACCTGCGCCACTCCTGCGACACCTTCCTCCAGGCGGTGGGTACCACCGCGGGGGGTGATGGACATCCTGGGCCACTCGGTGATGGCGATGACCATGGAGCGCTACGCGAGGGCGTTGCCCGAGGCCAGGCGGGAGGCGGCGGCGCGGATGGACCGGCTGCTCGGGGCGGACGACAGAGCCGAGGATCGTAGTCAGGATAGTGGTCATCCGGGGGCGGAGTGACGGGAAATGCGACAGCAGCCATGTCAGAGTCGAGTTCAAGCTGCTGGCTCCGGAGCAGGGATTCGAACCCTGAACCTTGCGGTTAACAGCATTTCGAACGTCACTCATCCATGTCCACCGTCATCTCACCCATATTCGACCACATCGGCTCGCCATCCCCTACACGTACCGACGGCCACCCGTGGCCAAGCACGTTCCCGTCAAGTCGCCGTCACCGGGAAACCCCGCCGAGGAACGCATCGATCCGGTCCGCCGCCTCCCTCTGAAGCTCGGGAACGACGTGTGCGTAAACCTCCAATGTGGTGGACACGTTCGCATGCCCAAGGATCTCCATGACCACGCGAGCCGGCACACCAAGCACGAGCATGGTGGTCGCCGCCGAGTGACGCAGATCGTGGAACCTCCTTCGCTCGATGCCAGCCTTCGCCAGAAGCCGCTGAAACGTCCTCGTCACCCACCGACCGTCCAGCGGGGTCCCGAGAGTGGTGGTGAAGACAAGATCATGCTCCCATCCCTTCCAGCTCGCACCCGGGCACATTCGCTCTTCACCCTGCCGCCGCCGATGCTCACACAGCACCTCCACCAAAGTGCGCGGGAGGACGAGCGTCCTCCGA
>DASRBU010000593.1:0-5735 GCA_035653475.1 Candidatus Dormiibacterota bacterium
GTCCGCAGGCGCCCGCGGTCATCGACCAGGACGGCTCGGTCATCACCTGGGACGGGCTCCGGGCACGGAGCGCGGCCTTCGCCGCCGCCCTCGAGGAGCTCGGCTACCGGCGCGGGGATTGCCTGGGCGTGCAGCTGCCCAACTGGTCCGAGTTCTGCGTGGCCGTGCTGGGCGCGGCCCGGGCCGGCGTCCGGCCCTGCTTCATCCACGTGCCCTACCGCGCCCACGAGATGGAGTACATCCTGGGCCTGACCCAGGCCAGGGGCCTGGTGGTGCCCGGGCTCCACCGCGGCTTCGACCACCTGGGGCTGGCCCGTGACCTGCAGCGGAGGTTGCCCGGGCTGAGGCAGGTGATCACGATCAGGGCGGCCGGCGGGGATCGGGAGCTGGGCGAGATGGTCGAGGCCCACCTGGGCCGTTCGCCCGGGGTGGAGCCACCGGTCGGGACCGACCTCTTCGTGCTCATGTTCACCTCCGGCACCACCAGCCGGCCCAAGGGCGTCATGCACCTGCACGCCAACCTGCTCGACGCCTGCCGAAAGTACGTGACCGACTTCGGGCTGGGGCCCGAGGATCGATGGCTGATCGTCACCCCGCTCACCCACCTGACCGCCTTCGGGATCGTCCTGCTGGCGGGGTCGATGGCGGCCGGCGCCTGCGTGGCGCTGCTGGAGTCGTGGGACGTGGGCAGGGCGCTGGAGCTGTGCGAGCGGCACCGCATCACCCATCTGGTGGGGGCGCCGCCGATGCTGATCGACATCGCCCGCAGCCCCGACCTGGAGCGCCGGGACCTCTCCTCGCTGCGCTTCCTGATGTACGCCGGGGCGCCGTGCCCGATCGAGATCCTGCGCCGCCTCCACGGCCGGCTGGGGTGCGCGCTGGCCGTCTTCTACGGCTGGACCGAGGGGCTCGCCCACACCTACTCGGTGCCCTCCGACCCCCTGGAGGTGACCAGCGTCACCATCGGGCGGACCGGCCCCGGCTGGGGCTGGCGGGTGGTGGACGATCGGGGCGACGACGTGGCGCCGGGCGGGACGGGGGAGTTCTGGGGTCGCGGCCCCAACCTCTCCCCCGGTTACTACCGACAGCCGGAGCTGGTCCGGGAGCGCTTCACCTCCGACGGCTGGTTCAGGTCCGGGGACCTGGTGACGCGCAATCCGGACGACACCTTCACCTTCGTGGCCCGCAAGGACGACGTCATCAACCGGGGCGGCCAGAAGGTCGACCCGCGCGAGGTGGAGGAGCTGCTCTACCAGATGCCCTCGGTGCGGGACGCGGTGGTGGTGGCCATGCCCGATCCCCGGCTCGGCAGCCGGGGCTGTGCCTTCGTGGTCCCGGTGGAGGGCGCGACGGTCACGCTGGCCGACGTCCAGGCGCACCTGGAACGGGCCGGGGTGGCCAGGTACAAGTGGCCCGAACGGGTCGAGACCCTGGAGGCGTTGCCCATGACGCCCACCGGCAAGATCATGCGCTACGAGCTGAGAGCCCGGGCCGAGGCGCTGGCCGAAGGGGTCGGTTAGAGGGAATGGCCGCCCGGCCTCGGGCATGAGCCGACCCCGTCGTCTGAACTATGCTCGGGCAGGTGTCAGGAACCCCGATCGATTTCCACGTCCATCCCTCGACCTCCGAGTACCTGGAGGGCTCCCTGGGTCCCTACCTGGAGGACCTGAGGCGCCATTTCCGGCTCGACGTCCGGGTCCGCACCCTGGAGGAGATGGCCCGGGAGTTCGAGGGCCTGCGGGCGGTGCTCCTGGCCTGGGACGCCCGCACCGGCACCGGGCAGCCGCCGGTCACCAACGACTGGGTGGCCGACGTCTGCCGCCGCTACCCCGAGACCTTCATCCCCTTCGCCTCGGTGGACCCCTGGCGTGGGGAGGAGGCCATCTCCGAGGCGCGGCGGGCGGTCCGCGAGCTGGGCATGCGCGGCTTCAAGTTCCAGCAAGCGGCGATGGCCTTCAACCCCGCCGAGGAGCGCTTCTTCCCGCTCTGGGAGGAGATCCAGTCCCTGGGCGTGCCCTGCCTCTTCCACGTGGGCACCACCGGGCTGGGCGCCGGCACGCCCGGCGGCTCGGGCATCCGGCTGGAGTACGTGCGGCCCATCCACCTGGACGCGGTGGCGGCCGCCTTCCCCCGGCTCACGATCGTCTGTGCCCATCCCGCCTACCCGTGGCAGGAGGAGATGCTGGCCATCGCCCTCCACAAGGCGAACGTCTACGTGGACCTCTCCGGGTGGGCTCCCCGTTACTTCCCGGCCGAGCTGGTGCGCGAGATCAAGGGGCGTCTCCAGGACAAGGCGCTCTTCGGGACCGACTACCCCTTCATCCTGCCCGAGCGCTGGTTGCGCGAGTTCGAGACCCTGGGGGTGCCGGGCCCGGTCAAGGAGAAGATCCTGTGGGGCAACGCCGAGCACCTGCTCGGGCTCTGAGCCGGCCTCGCCTCCCAGCTCGGGCCAGCGCGGGCCGGGAGGCACCTGGGTGAGGAGGGGCGAGGATCGATGACGCTCGAGGGCAAGGTGGCCGCGGTCACCGGTTCCGGCTCCGGCATCGGCCGGGCGATCGCGCTCGGCCTGGCCGAGGACGGGGCCCAGGTGGCGGTGCTCGACATCGACGAGGCCGGCGCGCGGGCCACGGTCGAGGCGGTCCAGGCTGCGGGCGGCCGGGCACAGGCCTGGCGGCTGGACGTCACCGACGAGGACTCGATCGACCGGGTCCGGGCCGAGGTGGAGTCGACCTGGGGGCCGCTGCGCATCCTGGTCAACAACGCCGGCTGGGACGAGATCCAGCCCTTCCTGGAGAATCGGCGCGACTTCATCCGCCGGGTGGTGGCGATCAACTACCTGGGCCCGGTGCTCCTGACCCAGGCCTTCCTGCAGGGCATGGTCGAGGCCGGAGCCGGGGGCCGGGTCATCAACATCGCCAGCGACGCCGGACGTGTGGGCAGCACCGGGGAAGTCGTGTACGCCGGAGCCAAGGCGGGGATGATCGGGTTCACCAAAGCCCTGGCCCGGGAGATGGCCCGTCATGGGATCACGGTCAACTGCGTCTGCCCCGGGCCCACCGACACCCCGCTCTTCCGCCGCCAGCCGGAGCGGATGCAGCAGGCCCTGGAGCGCGCCATCCCCTTCCGCCGCCTGGGCCGGCCCGAGGAGGTGGCGGGGGCGGTGCGCTACTTCGCCTCTGACGCGGCCTCCTTCGTCACCGGTCAGGTGCTGAGCGTGAGCGGCGGGCTGACCATGGCCGGCTGAGCCGGGCCGCGCCCGAGATCAGTCCAAGCGACGGGTGAAGCCCATGCGCTCGTACATGGCCAGGAGGGTGGGGCGGCTGACCTCGGCCGCCTTGCGCGCCCCTTCCGCCAGCAACCGCTCCAGCTCACCGGGATCGGAGCGCAGGGCCTGGTAGCGTTTCCGGATGGGGTCGAGGCAGGCGATCACGGCCTCGGCCACGTCGGCCTTGAAGCGGGCGTAGCCTCCGTTGCCGTACTCGGCTTCGATGACCTCGGGCGGGCGACCGGTGGCCGCCGACATGATCTCGATCAGGTTGCTGATCCCGGGCTTGTCCGGCGCCCGTCGCACCTCCCGCCCGGTGTCGGTGACCGCGCTCATGACCTTCCGGCGGATGGCCTCGGGCGGGTCGATCATCAGGATCTTGCCCATCTCCGGGCTGGTGGTGGTCGACATCTTCCGGGTGGGCTCGGTCAGGTCCATGATCCGGGCCCCGGCCTCGGGGTAGCGACCCTGGGGGAGCCGGAAGGTGGGCCCGAAGCGGGCGTTGAAGCGCCGGGCCAGGTCGCGGGTCAGCTCCAGGTGCTGCCGCTGGTCGTCCCCGATGGGGACCAGGTCCGTCTGGTAGAGCAGGATGTCGGCGGCCATCAGCACGGGGTAGGTGAGGAGGCCACAGGAGACGAACTGCTGGCTGGCGGCCTTCTCCTTGAACTGGGTCATGCGACGCAGCTCGCCGTAGCCCGCGACCCCGCCCAGGAGCCAGGCCGCCTCGGCGTGGGCCGGGTTGTGGCTCTGGACGAAGATGGTCGAGCGGTGGGGGTCGAGGCCGGTGGCGAAGAGCATGGCGGCGAGGTCGAGCGTCGCCTCCCGGAGTTCCGCCGGATCGTACTCGACGGTGATGGAGTGCAGGTCGACGATGCAGAAGAAGGCCTCGCCCTCCTCCTGGGTGGCCACGTACTGGCGGAAGCCGCCTGAGTAGTTGCCGAACGTCTTCTGCCCCGTCGGCTGGATGCCCGAGAAGATGCGCACGATCAGGGAATTATCCGGCATCCCGCCGGTCCTCCCGCCTCACCGGGGCCGGCGGGCGGTCCGGCCTCAGCGGGCCATGGTGACGCCCTCGACCTCCTGGCAGGTCCCGGCCCCGGGGTCGAAGATGCGACGGCGCTGGCGGCGTAGATCCGCCCCCAGCACGTGGATGGAAAGGCCCTCGCCCTCGCTCACCACCTCGATGCGATGGATGTCGTGCGGCGGGAGCAGGGGATAGGTGGCGCCGTGGCCGAGGACCTCGTCCGCCACCAGCTCGATCGAGCAGCGGCCGGGCACGGAGCCGTCGTCGAGGCGACGGTAGCGGGTGGTCCGCTGGAGACCCGAGTAGACGCCGATGATCCCCCAGGTCACGTGGTCGTGCACGGGCGTGGGATGGCCGTGACGGAAGAGGACGCCGTAGACGAAGAGCGAGCCGTCCGGGTTCTCGTAGTAGTGGTACCCCCGTCGTCCGTCCCGGGCCCCGGTGGCGTAGGCGGGGTCGGTCCAGCCCGGCCCGTCCAGGGCCCGGCGCAGGAGCGGCTCCAGTCGCCGCACCGCCGCCTCCCGGTCGTCCACCCCGCCCGGGATCTCCATGATCCGACGCGCGTCCTCGATGAACTCGCTCACGCCGTAGGTCACCGCCATCACCTCCAGCGCACCGCCCCGACCGGCCCCCGTTCCCGGTGCGGCCGGCGGGTCGGGATCAACCCAGGAACTCCATCACCTCCCTGGCCAGAGCCTCGGGCTGCTCGTAGGGCACCATGTGCCCGGCCCCGGCCAGGTGGACCGCCCTGGCGCAGGGCAACAGCTCCAACCAGCGCCGGGCGTAGACCGGTGGCGTCAGCCGGTCCGACTCCCCCCACACCACCAGGGTCTCGGTGGTGAGCCGGTAGAGGCGCTTGGAGAGCCGCCGGTCGGGGATCGGGAACAGCACCTTGCCCGCCGTCCCCAGCCGGCGGGCGTTGGCGACGAGGAAGCTCTGCAGAGCCTCGGTCTGGTCGAAGTCGGCGCCGGTGAGGACGGCCGCACCGCGCTCGGGATCGTGGAAGAGGTAGTCCCCGAACTCGAAGGGGAGGAAGGAGAAGACGTCAGGGACGGGATGCTCGTCGAGCCAGAGACCGAGCGCGCTCACCAGCACCAGCCTGCCCACCAGCTCGGGGGCGAGGCAGGCCATCTCGGCCGCGATCATGCCCCCCAGACAGTGGCCTACCAGGACCGGCTGGGAGCGGCTCAGGCCCAGCGCCGTCAGCACGTCCCAGCCGTGGAGGGAGAAGTCCAGCATGTCCTCCAGCAGCTCCTCGCCGGTGGACTCCCCGTAGCCGGGCAGCTCGGGGGCGACCACGTGGTAGCGCTCCGCCAGCAGGTCGAGGAAGCGGCGGTCGCGGTCGTCGTGCAGGCCGGTCAGGCCGTGGAAGAAGACCACCGGCCGGCCCCGTTCCGGGCCCGCCTCCAGGACTCGCACCCGGGTGCCCTTCCGGGTCTCCAGGCT
>DASRBU010000594.1:0-21688 GCA_035653475.1 Candidatus Dormiibacterota bacterium
GGGCGGGCGTGGAGCCGGAGCGCCCCCGGGTTCGGCAGGGAACGGTGCAGCCGCCCCCGGATGGCCGCGAGCCGAGCGTCGGTGCTGTCGTAGAGCACCTGGAAGTCGAGCGCCGACTCGGGCTTGCGGCGCTTCGCCGACCGGAGCAGGTCCTCGGCCAGCTCGTAGGCGGCATGGAACGGGTAGTGGGGCTTGACCACCGCCACCCCGGCGCAGGCGGTGAGCTCGGCCCGACGGCCATGCCGCTCCGCCGCCCGCCCCAGGACCTCGCGGACCGTGTCCACCGCTGCCTCCAGCGCGGGGTTGAGGTCCCCGGGCCAGCGCAGCAACGCCGTCAGGTAGTCGTAGGCGAAGGCCAGGGCATGGCGGCCATCGAGCAGTACGGTCAGGTCGTCGCCGCCGACGATCAGGGGGAGAAGGGGGAGCATCCCCGGGCGACCGTCGTCCTCAGGGCCCAGGCGTTCGAGCAGCCGTCGGGCCGCACTCCGGAAGGCAGCCTCCGCCACCAGGTCGATGCCGACCGAGAAGCGACGCAGGGTGTCCACATAGCGACGACGGTCCTCCGGGGCCGTGGCCCCCGCCAGGTGGTGGAAGTCGAGGAAGACCTGGCCCAGGCCGTTGCCGTCGGCGTGGATCAGGCCCAGCCAGGCCGCCTCGCCCTGTCGTCCCCGAAGCTCCGTCTCCAGCTGGCTCAGGTCGCGGGGCAGGAGCCGCTCGGCGTCGCCGAGCCGGTGCCGGAGCCGCTCCAGAGCGTCGTTGGCCGCCTGGGACTTGGCCCAGCTGGCGGCCGACACCGCCGCGCCCGTCCCGCCCTCGGCCGCGGGGTCGACGGTCATGGCCGGATAGCCGCTGTAACGACAGTCGGCCACGATCGGGAGTCGGGAGAGGCGAAGCTCAGGTGCCGGGGCCCGGGCCGCGATCTCGGACCGACGCCGCACCGCGGAGCCGAGGCACCGGTGGAGCGGCTCGTCCTTCAGCTCGACCACCGAGCCCCGCACCACCAGCCCCGGGGCGTGCTCCAGGAAGGCACCGGTCACGGAGGCCACCAGCTCCCGGCCCCGAGCCACCCCTCGGGCCAGGACCAGGGCCTGACCCGAGCCGGCCGTGATCACCTCGAAGGGCCCTCCCCGCTCGATGGGCGGGTTGCGATCCGGGCTCACGAGCGCCGCAGCGTCGATCGCCCCGGCCCCTGCCCCGGCGCCGAGGAGGTCGGGGCCTCCCAGCTCCCGCACCCCCTCGGCGACGATCTTCCCCAGCCGGTGGATCAGCTCCGAAGCCCCCACGTTCTCGCGCAGCCGGTTGGTGGCGAAGATGTAGCGCTGGTTGCCCTCGGTCTCGAAGGCGACCAGGGCCACCTTCTCCCATCCCGGCCCACCGCTCACCGGAGCCGCCTCCCGGGAAACGGCGGCTCACCCGACCGGCGAGGCGGAGTCCCGCCGGGCCGGGGCGCGACCAGGCGCGAGGCCACGATCACGGCCCCGTCCGTCCGCTGACCATGCTCGCCGACCACATCGCCCTCCACCGTGCGCATCATGCCCTTTCCGACACCTTCCACACCTGGATATGGACGGCGGCCGGGCCCGTGTGACGCGTCCGACCGCACCACGCCGGGCGGCCGGAGCACCGGCGGCCGCCGGGCCGGGACGGTGCCGATGGTGCCCACGTGGAGATATGGTCGCCGGAGGGCCTCGCGTGACGCGGCCGCTGCCGCTCGGCTCGGGGTCCCCTGCCTCGGTCGCCGCATGCGGCCGGTCCCGGGGCACGGAGAGGCTTCCCGCCGCCGGGGCCGGAGCGACCGCCAGATCCGGGTCCGACCAGCGCTGGAGGAGGAATCACCACCATGTCGATGGCAGAAGACATCACATCATTGCGCAAGGAGGGTGGTCGACCTCCGGCCCGTCTTCCCATCGTCGCTCCGAGTTCGCGCAGCCGCCGGACGAGCGCTGATCGAGAGGAAACCTGCCAGCATCATGGAGCGATGTTCATCACTTTGATGTGCGGTGCTGACGATCTGAGCTGCGTTGACGCTATCAGATTTCATGATCGGAGCACCCCGATAGGGTGGTCAACCTCGAAACCGCCCCAAACCAGGGGGGGTTGACCACCCCCCTCCCAATTCGAGGCCGACGACGAAACGACGACAACGGCCGCAGGGGGGCTTGCCAGGGAGGGGTGCCCGAGTTCAGAATGGCGGTTGCAGCGGTCGCCCCGCGAAGTAGGGGATTGAAACTCGCCGGGCAAGTAACAGAACACCCGACGCTCCTTGGTTGCAGCGGTCGCCCCGCGAAGTAGGGGATTGAAACTTCCAGCCGGTGAACGTGCCGGCGAAGATTCAGTTGCAGCGGTCGCCCCGCGAAGTAGGGGATTGAAACGGAGAGAAACGTCCCCACCGTCCAGGGGCGGCCCGAGCTGTTGCAGCGGTCGCCCCGTGAAGTAGGGGATTGAAACGCGGGAAGTCGAGCAGGTCCAGGTTGGGGAAAGTTGCAGCGGTCGCCCCGCGAAGTAGGGGATTGAAACACCATTCGGACCTCCTGCGCGGAGGTCGCCAACTCCCGTTGCAGCGGTCGCCCCGCGAAGTAGGGGATTGAAACAGCCGTACCGCGACGCGGTACTTTGCTTCATTCTCTTGTTGCAGCGGTCGCCCCGCGAAGTAGGGGATTGAAACATGGCGCAGCGGTTGACCAACCACACCTTCAGCCTCGGTGTTGCAGAGGCCGCCCCGCGAAGTAGGGGATTGAAACCCGTTGATGATCAGACCCTCCAGGCCCCCGTCCAACAGTTGCAGAGGTCGCCCCGCGAAGTAGGGGATTGAAACGCGGTCTACCGCCTCCTCGATGGGATCAGGCCGGCCGGTTGCAGAGGCCGCCCCGCGAAGTAGGGGATTGAAACAGAACTGCCATCGCTCGGTGTCGTAGCAATCGAACCCGTTGCAGAGTCCGCTCCGCGAAGTAAGGGGATTGCAGCGGCTATGTTCGCTCGCCCAGGCGTCTCGTCGGGGGAGCCGAGGAGGGGACCGTGACAGGGGCACCAGTGTGGAGGGGTACATGCTGCGCCCGTTCCCGCGGGTCATCGCCGTGGTTCCGGCGCACAACGAAGAAGAGTACATCGGGGACTGCCTTCAGTCCCTGCTCCTCCAGACGCGCCCTCCGGACCGAATTCTCGTCGTGCTGGACAACTGCACGGACGAGACAGAGCTGCGGCTATGGCGGTATCCGGTCCATGCCATGGAGACGGTCGGCAACACAGCCAAGGAGGCAGGCGCCCTCAACCAGGCCCTGCCCTACTGCAAGGACTACGACTACATCCTGGAAGTGGACGCCGATTCCGTTCTCGACCGGCACTTCCTCCAGCGCGCCCTCCTCATCATGGAGGAGGACCCGACCATCGGTGGGGTGTCCGGACGTGAGGGGTTGCGTCCCTACCATGGCTTGAGCCTCTCCCAACGACTTCTTCTGGCGGTGGTGCGCTACCAGCGCTACCTGTGGGACACCATGCGGATGGAGCGTCCTCAGGACACGATGGTCATCGTCGGGCCGGCAGGGCTGCTCCGCACCAGGGCCGTCCTCCAGATCGGTGGTTGGGACAACGACTCCCTGACCGAGGACAATGCACTCAGCCTCGATCTGCGACTAGCCGGCTGGAGGACGGTCCTCGGGGTTGGCTGCTACGTGTACTCCGACACTCCGCTCGACCTCGAGGGGCTGTGGAGGCAACGGGTCCGATGGGGGCGGGGGTTTCAGGACTACTTCCGGCGACCGTGGCGGAAGGGAACCTGGCGCGGGAAGGTCCTCTTTCTCTATCAGTGGTTCATCACCGCCTGGGTGGGGATGTCCGCGGCGGTGACGGCGATCCACTGGCAGAACCTCAACCCGCTCTGGGCGATCCCGATCGTCCTGTTGTACCTCGACCGGCTCACCCGAATGAGACTCTTCCCGGAACGCCATCTCTCGGATTTCCTTCTCGCCCTTCCGATCGGGGAATGGGCGCTCTTCATCTTCACGCAGGCCGCAAACCTCGCGGCAATCGCCCAATTCCTGCTGCGCAAGCAGCGGTCCTGGTAAGGAGGTTCTGCATGAACTATGGGATCGGCCTTCCCGCGACAGGGGCGCTCGGTGGCGCTGCCGCCACGGCCACGGCGCATGCTCTCTGGCCGGGCCTCCCGGTGCTGGCCTACGTGGCCATCGGCCTGGGGACCTTTGCCGTGGGGCTCGCCTTCACGGTGAGACAGCTCCGAGCGCGGGGACGGTTCGGGGCGTAGCCGAGGCGGAGGCGGGGGCTCCAGCCTCCACCTCCGCTACCCCCTGGGCTCCTCTCCGGGGAGCCGCCTCCGAAGATACCGGCGGCGCGGGCTAACCCCGACGCCATCGGGCCAAGACGAGACCGCAGCCTCCCTGCTCGACTGGCGATCCTCTCGACGAGGGCTGCGTTAAAGCTATCCGTCCGATGGCGTTCGGGCAGAGCGAGCAGCCAGCGGTCGCCCACGGTGCCGGCGATGGCCCCGCTCCAGCTCGCTTCGAGGATGACGACTGAGGGAGCGCGCGCCAGGATGAGGGTCGACTCGCCGGGATGACCGGTGGCGCCCCAAAGAGCAGAGGGGGTTGCAGAGGGCGAAGCGGAGGATGGCTGCCCGAGCTCGGTGGCTGCTCCATCAGACAACCATGCAGTTGCGGTCGTCCGTGGTTCGCGGCCGGCGGTTCGGGCAGCGCCGCCCGGAACGAGCGATGGGGTCGAGGCCGGTTCCGGCCTCGACCCCATCGGGGAGCGATGCGAGGTCGCCTCTAGGACGGCCTCACGCCGGTGTTGGGCAGCCCGGGCACCTGAGCGCCGCCGGTGCCTCCCGCTCCCGCCACTGGGGTCGGCGAGGGCGACGGTGCAGGCGGCGTGGTCACGGGCGTGGGCGGCGTCACCACCGAGCACACCTGGTTGCCATTGATCTTCGTGATCGTGTTCTGGGCCTCGCCGGCGGCCTCGGTGTCCACCCCGATCCAGAACCAGACCTTGGTGTCCGAGCCGACCTTCTGGGCCAGCTGGTCGAGCGTGGTGATGCTCCCTCCGCCGGTGTAGAGCTGGAACTTCGTGGTGCCCGTGATCTGGCGGACGTCCATCCCCGTCTGGTAGTCGTACGCGCCGTAGTCGTCGCCACCCAGGCCGGTCAGGACCCCCTGACTATCCCACTGAAAGGGCTGACCGTCGTGGTTCGTGTCGATCCACACGTTCACGGCGAGGGGGGCTTTGCCGGCGTCGATGTCCAGCTTGCCCCCGTTCTGAGAGAAGTAGGAGAGGCGGACGGCCTTCAGCACGATGGCCGAGGAGACCTCGTAGTTCTTGCCCCCAGCGCCGGCGTTCTTGGCCAGCAGGGCGATGCCGGCCGCCGACGGGGTCTGAGAGACGTTGTCACCCTGGTCATCCGACTTGCCGATCGGCTGCTGAGATCGCTGGAAGTTGGAGTAGCCGCCGATCTCGGGGAAGTTGACCGTGTACCACCTCACCCCAGGGCAGGTGAGGGTTGAGTTCTGGCTCGGGGTTGAGTTGGCGGAAAGCGTCGTCTGCGCCCCCACCATGGTAGGAACCGCGAGCACCGCGACGCTCGTGGCCACGAGCAGGGCGGTCCTGAGCAAGCTCTAATCCTCCTCCACTTCGACCCGGGCCGGGGACGCCCTTGCCCGGGCAACCTGCGTCGTGCAGCGTCCCCCCGTCAGCAGGTGAAACGGCGTCTGCCAGACTGGGTTACGAGCTCCATCCGCGTCACGGTGAGCGCCATCCTCCGGGGAGGGATGGGGCAGGAGACTGCGATCGCCCGAGCAGAGGCAGGGCCGCCGGACGAGGTCACAGCGACTGCATCCCCGAGGTCGGGGTCGAGGGCACTCGCCTCCCGACCCGAGGCGCCCGGTCCTCCGCCCACCGGCCGGCGGAGGTAGCTGACTGGCCGGCTCCCTCACAGACCCGGCCCGGCGCGGCCTCGGGCACCGGCGTCCGGCCGGCCTCACGGCCGCGCTCGCCGACACGGGGAATGAGCAGGACGTCGCCAGACGACCAGCGGGGGGCATCGCGGCGCCCCCAGGGCGCCGGCGACGGGGCCGACCGGGCCGGCGCGGGCGCGGAGCTACCGTCTCCGGACGATCTCGATCAGGACGTCCGGGCTGGGCACGACCCCCTCGAACCAGGGCCGGAGCGCGCCCGGGCCCGCACCCTGATCCCCTCGCCCGACCGGCTGACGTCCCCGACGTCGGCCCGGGCCAGCCTCCGGCGGCCGCCCTCGGTCTCCATGCCCCGGGCGCTGAGGGCGAGCGGCCCGAAGTCGACCCGACCCCCGCCGGCGAGCACGTCCTCGAACCGGGCCCGCCGGCGGGGCACGACGGCCCCCAGGGCCACCCGGATCAGCTCCGCCTGCCCGGAGAGGTGAGGACCGACCTCCAGCTGCTGGCCGGCGGCGTCGACCAGGGCCAGAGAGGGCCACCGCAGCACCACGGTGCCGCCGGTCACGATCGCGTGCTCGGGACGGCGCCAGACTTCGACCACCTCGTTCCAGCGGACCGCCCGCAGGCCACCCTGCCTCAGCTCGATCAGCCCCGCTCGTAGCGCAGCAGCACCTGGCGCTCCTGGAACCCCTGCCACCCCAGCCAGAGCAACCACGCGGAGAGCAGGGGGCCGATCACGGCGCCGAGCAGGCCCATCCACCCCGGGCCGCCGGTCACTCCGTGCAGAGCGTTCCAGAGGATCAGGCAGGTCAGGGCGGGCATGGCCAGGCCGCCGAGGATCTGCCCCAGGTGGACCGGCAGGACCGTGCGGTGCCGCCGCTGCAGCGCGCCCAGCTCTAGCTCGCTGGCCAGCCGATCGGGGTCGCGCGCCTGCCCCCGTGCGGCCTCCCCCATGCCTCCTCTCTCGCCCCCCTGGTCGCTCTCACCGTAGCCTCCGGGACCGCGGCGCTCCAACCCCCGACGGAGCCCCGAAGCCGCAGGCACGACCCCGCGGCACCGTGGCTCCGAGGCCGGCGCGGTCGTGCCGTGCCCGTCACCTCACGCCGAGCCGGGGCCGGCGGCCACGGAGGCCGCCCGACCAGGGTCCGACGGGAGGCCCCTCCACGGCCGCGTCGGCTGCACGGACGCGGGACATCCCCTCGCCGCCGGAGAGTCGGGTCGGCACCATCCGCCGGGGGCCCGACGTGCGTCCCCGCGCCCGACCGGCGGTCGGCCGCGACCATCGGCTCATCCGAGCAGGCGGAACCAGAGGTTGGTCGCCTGCGGCGTGTGCGTCAGGCCGATGCGCTCCAGCCTGACCTGAGCCCCGCCCGGACGCTCGCACAGCCGGACGCCGTCGCCCAGCACCGGCGCCACCACCAGGATCTCCTCCAGCGCCCCCGCCTCCAGGCACTGCCGAGCGACCTCGGCGCCGAGGTCGTTGACCTACCCCGCCCCGGCGCCTCCGGCGGACGGATCATCGCCAAGGTGCGGCTGCCCACCAGGAGGGCACCGACCCTGCCCACCAGCTCGTCCACCATCGGGTTGGGTCCGAGGTGCTCGGCCAACCAGGACAGGTCGCCGCCCGGCCCGACATGAAGCCGTCCAGCGACATAGTGGCGGAGACAGAACCCCGGCCATGGCTCACCCCCCCGAGATCGAGGAACGCCGCTCACCGTCCAGACCCCGGCGCGCGCGTCGCGCCGGTGGACCCCATCACCCCAGCTTCGAACGCGTCGTCCCCAGGGCGGCCACGTAGAGCGCGCAGGGACTGCCCGGCTGCCAGCCGGGCATGGGGTCGATGCGGTCAACCTGCACGAAGCCCCTCCGCTCCCAGAACGCCCGGGTGGACGCGTAGGGACCGTAGCCCGCCGAGCCATCCAGCGTCTTCACCTCCACCAGGACCACGCCCTCCCCGGCAAGCGCACCCAGGACCTGCTCGATCAAGCGGGTGCCAATCCCGCTGCCGCGACGGTCGCGGTGGACCGCCGCCCAGAGCATCTCCGCCACCGCCACCGAGCGCCGCTCCACCACGGCGAGACCGACCACCTCACCCGCATCGGCCACCCAGCCCCCATGCCGCCCAAGGTCGTCACGGATGGCCTCCACGGCCTCGGCGGTGAAGAACTCGGGCAGGCCACGGACGATGCTCAGACAGGCGTCGAGATCGCCCGGTCGGTAGACGCGAACACGGACCACGAAGGCATCATTCCACACGCTCGATGGGCCCACCAGGGGACCGCGCTCGCGTCGCCCTCCCGCTCACCCTGCACGCCCGGGGCGCCGGCCGGCCACACCCTTCCGCCCCACCCACCACGGCGTTCTCGCCCGCCCGACCCCGATCCCACCCCTGACCCTGGCGGGCGCTTCCACCCCACCGCCCCGCCATCGCCATCCTCCTCGACCACGTCGCCATCCACCGCTGTCGAGCGGTCAGCAGGTGGCTTGCGAGCACCCCAGGTTCTGGCTCATCTTCGGTCCTCGCCACCGTCCCCACCACAACCCGGTGGAGCGCATCTGGGAGGCGCTGAAAACGTCGTTGGCCAACCTCCGATGGGGACCATGGCGGGTCGGGTGGGTCAGGGCCTTCGCTCAGGAGCACAGTGACGAGCAGCCGCTCCGGTGTGCCACGCCCTTCCGGTCGTCCCGGCTGCCCGAGGGTTAGGCGTAGAGCTTCGGAGAAGCGGCTCAGGACTGCGGGGCAACGAAATCCTCCAGGATCAAGACCTGGAGCTCGGTGAGCCGTCGCAGCTCCCGATCGTTGGTCAGGAACGCGGTCGCCCCCTGCTCCAGGCAGGCGGCGACCTGCAGCGCGTCGGCCGGGCGGAGGCGGTGCCTGGCCCGCAGCTCGGCCGCCCGACACGCGATGGGCCGGTCGATCGCGGCCACGGCCAGGTTGGGATAGTTGGTCAGCAGGACCTCGTACTCCTCCGCCACCTCCGGTCGTCCCACCTGCAACGGCTTGACGGCGATCTCCATCAGCGTGAGGACCGAGGTCACGCCGGCGAAGGCTCCGTCGGCCAGCTCGTCAAGGGCCACGCCAGCGGGTTCAGCCAACCGTGCCGTGCCTTCGATGTGGTAGATGAACACCGGCGTGTCGAGCCCGACGCGCTCGTGACGGCGGAGGGTGGCGGCTAGGCCCGCCATGCCTCACGCTCTTGCCGGACGTACTCCTGGGCCTCGACGCCTGCCCAGACCTCGCGGTGCAGCCCGCGCAGGCGTTGGCTGTAGTCGCGCGGCTCGGGCAGCAGCACGACGTAGCCATCGCGAAGCTCGACGAGCAGCTCGTCGCCGCTCCTGATGCCGAGCCGCTTTCTCACCTCCGAGGGGACGGCAATCTGATGCTTCTTGCTCACCTTCACGCGGATCGCCATGCCGGACCTCCAGCCAAACCAACCTGTTCGCTAAGCATCATAAGTTGATCGCTAAGCAATATTCATGTGGTCACGCAGCCGTTGGAACGCCGCACCTGCGGGTCCGAGCCGCTGGTTCCCGACCCCCTCCCAGACCCAGCTCGTGGCAGCGATCGGGGTGGGCACGAGCGAGAGCTGGTCGAGCCCGTGGCCCACGTACGCTGAATGGGGCCGTGAAGCGGTCGGCGACGGCAACCAGGCTCTTCGCTCGTCTTCGGGCAGGCGGCCATGGTCGTCTGCAGACCTCGTCGGCGGGCATGCGACGCGGAGGCCGTCCCTGCCCGCGCCGAGCCTTCTGTGACCCCCCGGCCCTGCCGTGGCCGCATTCGCCCGCCGTAGCGGGGGGTGGGATGGCCAGCAGCCGAACGAGCGCTGCTGCCGCGGGCGAGATCGGGCTCGTCGGCGCGACGGATCAGCAGCCCGGGGCAAGGCTGGGGCCCTGTCTCGTCACCGACTCACCCAGGTCCAGCCCGGAGCGACCTGGCACAGGTGGGATCGCCCGGCCCGGTGCCCAGACCGGCCCAGGACCTGGTCGCCGCCCCCGTCCGCCCCATCTCCGCCCAACCCAATCAGCGGGCGGCCCAGGAGCGTCACCGACAGGTCGTTGGACAGCTCGAGTCGCGCCCTCCCAGACCACCGAACTGCCGGCCGAGGTCGTTCCCCGAGATCCCGCGCAGGCCGACCCACCCGGGGAGCGCCCGACGGCAGGATGAGGACCGCGTGACCCGCCGGCGCGCCAACGTGATCGGCGCGATCCCGGCCGAGTCGAGCGACCGGTGGCTGGTGGCCGGCGCTCTCGCAGCGTGAGTCCCCGACCCGATCCAGGCAGAGACGCCCGCCAGCGTCCTGGAGGACGCCAGCTGATGGCCGCGGTGCAGCCTGCCCCCATGGTCCGGGGATGGCCCCAGCGAGTCCAGCGCTCCCCGGTATGCCCCCCTTCTGGGACCGCTGCCCGGCTCCGTTCGAAGGCCGGCGTCGCCGGTGGGGCCCGGGTCGTGGCGAGATTGTCACCATCACGATCGGGCCGCCCTCGGCTTCGTGCAACCGACCATGAGGTCGCCGGGATGTCGCACCATCGTGCGCGCGCTCACCCGGTCGAACCACCGATCCTCGGCCCGGCCGGCCCCTCGTCCGGGGGGCAGCGCCGGCCAGACGGCGGGAGCAAGAGGTGATGGAGGAGCTGCGCCGGGTGGTGGAGACGGAGGCGATGCCGCCCCGGGCGCTGGCCTCCCACTGCCAGGACTGCAGCTACCGCAAGATCTGCGTCTGACCGGACCTGGCGTGAGAGGAATCATTATCACGTTGATAATCGAAAATCCCCCATCATCGCGCAAGGAGGGTGGTCGACCTCCGGCCCGTCTTCACATCGTCGCTCCGAGTTCGCGCAGCCGCCGAGCGAGCACCGATCAGGAGGAAACCTGCCATCGTCATGAAGCCATGTTCCACTCTTTGAAGTGCGATATCGGCCTTCTCACTGGCATCATTGCTATCACATTCTCTGAGCGGAACACCCCGATAGGGTGGTCAACCTCGAAACCACCCCAAACCAGGGGGGGTTGACCACCCCCCTCCCAATTCGAGGCCGACGACGAAACGACGACAACGGCCTCAGGGGGGCTTGCCAGGGAGGGGTGCCCGAGTTCAGAATGGCGGTTGCAGAGGCCGCCCCGCGAAGTAGGGGATTGAAACCGGTCAGCGCTGAAGTCCTATCTCGAGCGTCTTGAGGTTGCAGAGGCCGCCCCGCGAAGTAGGGGATTGAAACCCTCGATCGCAAGATCGGTGACCTCAACGGTCACACGTTGCAGAGGCCGCCCCGCGAAGTAGGGGATTGAAACCTGGGGCGAGGGTCTGACCCGGTGGGGGGCACAAGTTGCAGAGGCCGCCCCGCGAAGTAGGGGATTGAAACAAACGCCACGTTGCACCGCCGCGTGGCCGTTGACCAAGTTGCAGAGGCCGCCCCGCGAAGTAGGGGATTGAAACGCCCGTAGCAGGCCATCTGGACCTCGATGCTCTGACAGTTGCAGAGGCCGCCCCGCGAAGTAGGGGATTGAAACTCCACCCCTCCTCGCCGTGGACCGCCACGACGCCCCAGTTGCAGAGGCCGCCCCGCGAAGTAGGGGATTGAAACGTGAGGTTGATGAGTTCCATTTCTGCCTCCTTGTGTTGCAGAGGCCGCCCCGCGAAGTAGGGGATTGAAACGGATTTCACGCTGGTAGCTGTCTGAGGCTACCATCCGTTGCAGAGGCCGCCCCGCGAAGTAGGGGATTGAAACCCAGGATGACCGTCACGGCGTACTTCTGGCCCTCGCTGGTTGCAGAGGTCGCCCCGCGAAGTAGGGGATTGAAGCGTGCCACCCGAACCGCCGAAGTATGGCAAGGGCCATGGCCACTGCAGTTGAAACCAGCCCTCGCCGTCAGCCCATGCCGTGGCCGCACGTTGTACCGCGGCGACACGCCGTAACCACATTGAAACAGGATTCGGCGCTACCGGCCGTGGCCAGAGCGGTTCGCGCCCAGGGCATCGCCGCTCCCTGTGTGCGTCACCAGTACTGGGGCGTTACGTGCTGTCTCTTCGGTGAAGGGAAGTACGGTGAAGGTCGGCCTCCAGCCGCCAGAGCAAATGGTAAGGGACCTCGACCGGCTCGGCTGCATGAGATGGTGAGGATCGTCGCGGACCGGATCTGGGCTCTCCCCGCCGGCTCCGGCCCGCCGCCCGGCAGCAACCCCTCTTCGACAATGCCGGTTTCAACTCCAGCCGGTCGTCCGGTCACCGATCGTCCAAAACCGCTATGGACGGTCAGGCGAGAACCAGCCGTCCCCCGTGGATAGACCATTTCCATCGTCGCCGTCGGGCGATGGGAAGTGTGGGCGACCGGCGAAGGCCGTCCAGGTCCGACGGCGAGCCGGGTGGATGGCGTGGGCCGACCTGGCGCAGGCAGTGACCGGGTGCTGCCAGAGTTCGGCGGTCACCTTGCCCATCGACCCCTACATGGCCGGGGGTGCAACGCCATCGAATGGCCCGCCACGGTCTCGTCGGTCGAGGCGGAGCAGCCGGCGTGCGTTCTCGGTGAGAACAGGGCCGAGCGAGCCGAGCGCCAGGACCGGCTCCTGGTCCCAGCCAGCGAAGTTGGTGCCCAGCACCACCCGTTCCTCTCCAGCCCGTCGCAGCAGCAGATCGAGGGAGAGCTGGTCGTGGACGACGCAGTCGAACCAGAGCCGATGGAACAGCTCCTCGAATGAGCCATCTGTCCGCAGCCAGCCCGGAGACCAGGGACGTGTACGGGCGGCATGGCAAAGGCGACCGTACAGGAAGGCAGCCGCGCCCCCGCCGTGAGAGATGCACACGTCGAGGCGTGGATGCCGATGCAGGACCCCCCCGAAGATCAGAGTGGCAATGGCCAGGGTCTCCTCGCCGGGCATCCCCACCAGCAGATCCAGGTCGAGACGGCGGAGCCGGCCATCGGCCGGCCGCCGCCCGAGGCCGGTCGGAGCTGGATGGATGAAGATGGGCACGTCCAGCTCAACCGCGCGCTGGTAGAGGAGGTCCATGGCGGGGTTGTCGAGGTCGGTGCCGAACTCGGTGCCGATGCAGGCGCCCAGCATGCCCAGTCGGCTCACCGCCCGCTCCAGCTCCTCGACGGCGGCAGGGAGGTCCTGGAGGGGAAGGGTAGCAAAGGCGCGGAGGCGGTCGGGGTGCCGCGCCACGGTCGCCGCCAGAAGGTCGTTGTGGAGTCGACAGTAGTTGATCCCAGGCCCCGGATCGAGGGTGTAGAAGTAGGTGAGAGGGTTGGGGGAGAGCACCTGGACGGCGATCCCCATCTCGTCCATCTGACGGATGCGGAGGTCAGGGTCCATGAAAGCGGTCCCTTCGTAGTCCACGCCTCGGAGGACATAGTCACCGACACGAACCCAGGGCCGCCCCTCCGCGTCCCGTCCCGCCTCTGGCCCCTCCGTTCCAGCCGCCCCAAACAACTCGCCGAGGACCGCGTGGGCGTGGATATCGACTGCCGTCGCCGTTTCAGCCATTCGTCGCTATCTCTCTAGCATTCGGTTGTGCGACAATTGAGAGTCGGATGTCAACCTCCCGCGATCGTGTCCTGGCCGAGCTCCAGAACCTGGGGATGAGCGGCTACGAGGCCAAGGCTTACGTTGCCCTGGTGTGCGCAGAGGGGGCGCTGACCGGCTATGAGGTGGCCAAGCGCTCGGGGGTGCCTCGGAGCACCGTCTACGAGACCCTGGCCAAGCTCATCGCTCGCGGTGCGGCGTTCGCGACCCGAACCGAGAATGGTTCTCCCTCCTACCTGCCCCTGCCTCCCACGGCGCTCGTCTCCCGTCTGCGTCGTGACTTCGACCGATCTCTGGAGTCCCTGGCCGACGGTCTGGCCCGGCTTCGGCCAACGCCCCCATCCGCCGCGACTCACCACCTGGGAGGACGCACCGCAGTGCGCGAACGCGCGCAGGATCTGATCGAGAGCGCTCGGGTCGAGGTGTATGCTTCGATCTGGCCCGAGGATGCCGCTGAGCTGGCGCCTGCGCTGCGAGCTGCCGTGGCCCGAGGTGTTGACGTCTCGCTGATCAGCTTTGGTGAGTACGAGCAGATCGGCAATTTCTTCCTTCATCGCTTCGCTTCGCCGGAGGTGGTCCTGGATCGCATTGGCTGCCGTTTGCTGGTACTCGCTGCGGACCGCCGGCGAGTGCTCATCGGAGGTGAGGTCGACGAAGAAGCGTGGGGGATCTACAGCGAGGACCCGGCGGTGGTCCTGGTTGCCCTGGAGTACGTCCGCCACGACATCGCTATCCAGATCCTGGCCGAGCGAGTGGGGCCGGAGCGGGTGGAGGAGATCTGGTACACCGATCCGGCCCTGGCCCGGGTACGCTCGGGCCAGACCTGGCACCGACCCGCGAGCCGGAGCCAGTGATCCGAAGGGGCACCGGCGTGCCGCCTGGACCGCGGCAGATGCCGTCACCGCCTCGATTTCCCGGGGACAGGCGTCGTCGACAGGTGGGAATCGCACGATACAGGAGACCTCGACGTCACCCCTGCACGCACCCGGCTATCTGGCCACGGTGCGTTCGGAGCCGATCCTTTTCTTCCGCCTTTGGCCGCCGCTCATGGGTTCGATCGGGAGCCCCCCTTGATCACCGCTCGTGCCGCTGCTAGGGCCTGTTGCGCCCGCTTGGTCCAGCTCTCGGTTGAGCGCCCTGGTGCTTCCACACTGACCGGCAGCCCCGGAGGCAGGGCAGCGACGAAGGCCTGCAGTCGGAGTTCCCCCTCGCCAGGAAGGAGCCGTGCGTGGCGAGCCTCCCAGGCGAGGTCGGCAGGAGGGAGGCGGCGCGCGTCGCAGATCTGGGCGGCGAGCAGAGGAAGGGCGGCCAGGGCCTCTGGACCGTCACCGGATCGGGCCAGGTGCAGGGCATCCGCGAGCACGCCCAGGGCAGGGTGACCGACGCGTCTCAACAGCTCGCGGGCGGCGGACGCCGTCTTCACCTCGGTGAAGGCCATGAACTCGAGCCCGATCCGCAGCCCTCGTGATGCGGCTCCCTCGGCCAGCTGGGCGAGGCGGTCCGCCGCCCGGCCAAGGTCGGGGTCGTGGCTCACCGTGAGGACAAAGGCTGCATTCAGCTCGGCCGCCGACTCGAGGTGCCGCTCGAATCCGCCTCCCTCGGTGTCCGGTTGGAGGCGTATCAGCTCTGCCTCGAGCACCCGCAGCCCGTGGTCCCGAAGCGCTCGGCATAGCCGTCGGAGAAGCCCTCGGTCCTTCAGCAGGCAAGGAGAAGGATCGCCGGGATGGGCAGGGGTCAGACGTACCCCAACCATGGGGAAGCCGGCCATTGCTGCAGCCCCGACCACCTCGAGCGGGCCAGCCCCCATCAGGGTGGTGGGGTGCAGGGAGAGAGGCCGGTCTCCGGGCGAGGTCGGCCTCTCTCGAACGCCGCCGGTGGCAACGTTCTCTTCCGCCACCAGGATCCGGGGCGTCTCCCCCTCCTTTCTCTTTTCTTTGCTTCCTCGTTCTATCTTCCTTGCCCTGACCGTCACCGCTTGAAGGTGATCCACGTCGGCGTCACCACCGACCACGCTCCGCCCGGGGCCGCACCCCGGTACTGGGCGATCTTGGCCCCATGGGTGCCGGTGTGACCATCGGGCAGGGGACCGAAGCTGACCGGTGGGAGCAGCCCGGTCTGAAGGTTCCGAGTCGTCTCTGCCACCTTGACGAAATCCGTCCAGCTGAGGTGGTTGCCTTGCTGTTTCACGATGTGAAAGAAGACCTGGCAGGTGGCATAGGCTTGGAGTGCGAAAGCGTTGTCCACCTGGCCTCGATCGTACCGCTCCATGGCGGCGCGATAGGCACGGACCGCTGGAGTATCGTCGCTGGTCAGCTCCACTGCCATCGTCCCGTAGAGACCGTCAGCGGCGTTCCCTGCCACGTTGACGGCCGAGGCCGCACCAGTGGTGGCGGTCGAGGAGTCGCCGATGAAGATGGGCGAGAAGCCCAGGGCCTTCGACTGCTTCATGATCAGGCCCGTCTGGGTGTTATCGGTACCCAGCACGACCGCTTCCGGCCGAGCGTCGCGGAGCTTCAGCACCGCAGCGCTGACGTCGGTCGAGTTGGGCTCCGTCTTTTCCTCGTCCACGATCTGGAGCCCATCCTTACGTGCCTGCTCCGTCACCCCCTCCAGGATAGAGGAGCCGAGGTCGTTGTCCTGGCCCACGTAGCCGATCGTTTTCACCCCTCTAGTCTTGAGGAAGTCCACGATGACCCGGGCCTGGTCGGTGTGGGACGTGCCCAGCAAGAACACGCTCTTGAGGCTGGGGTCAGGAGGAAGAACCGGCCCGAACACGGGGATGCCTTTGGCACGCACGTACGGCCAGCTGCCCGGGAGGTTGGCTGAGCCGGCGGGCGAGACGATCGCGTAGACCTGATCCTCGTCGCCCAGCCGACGGACGTTCGCGACACTCCGAGCCGCCTCGAAACCATCGTCGAGGACCGTGAGCTGGACCTTGCGTCCATTGATGCCGCCCCGGGCATTGACCTCCTGAACGGCGGCGTCGAGACCGGCCTTGAAGCCCGCGCCGGAGGAGGCGGCACCCCCGCTCAGCGGCAGGGTGGTTCCGATCGCGATGGTGTGGGCACTGATGCCCTGGGCATTCCGCTCCGGCGCCTGGCCGACGCCAGCAGTGCCCCCGCAGGCGGCAACCAGGGCGGCCGCGGTGCCGGCGATGAGGTGCAAAGCTCGGCGCGAGCCTCCTGTGGATGTACCTCTCATGACATACCCCCTGGTGGGCTGGTCCGTGCGTCCCGGACGTGGGCGCCCAGGTAGACGCGGACCAGCGATTCGGCCCCTCGCGCGCGCAGCTCGGACGAGCGTCCCTCCAGCAACGTCCGGCCGCCGGCGATCACGTAACTTCGGTCGGAGATGGCGAGGACCGACAGGCTCTGCTCGACCAGCAGGAAAGAGGTGCCGGACTCGCGAGCCTCGCGGACGAGCTGGAGGAGCTCCTCGACCACGACCGGGGCCAGACCGAACGAGAGCTCGTCGACCATCAGCAGGCGCGGCCGGGCAAGCAACGCTCGGGCAAGTCCGAGCATCTGCTGTTGCCCGCCCGAGAGCATGCCAGCGGGCTGTTCGAGCCTGCTCGTCAGGGCCGGGAAGAGCTCCAGGAGCCGATCACGGTCGCGGCGGACGGCGGCAGCCCCGTCACGCCGGACGGTTGCCCCGAGCATGAGGTTCTCACCCACGGTCAACGAGGTGAGGATCCCCCGGCCCTCGGGCAGGTGGCCCAGACCCCAGGCCGCGCGTGCTTCCGGTGGCTCGCGGTCGAATCGGCGCCCGTCGAGCACGACCTCACCGCTCCAGGGCCGGATGACGCCCGAGATGGCACGGAGCGTGGTCGTCTTTCCGGCACCGTTCGCCCCCAGCAAGGAGACGATCTCGCCCTCACGGACCTCGAGTTCAACCCCGTACAGCGCCTGGGCGGCCCCGTACCCTGCCACCAGCGCCCTAACCGACAGCAGCAACCCCGGCTCCCAGGTAGGCGTTGACCACGTGGGGTAGCCTCAGCACCTGGGCTGGGGCTCCGTCAGCGATCAACTGGCCGAAGTCGAGGACAACGATCCGTGAGCAGAGACGCGTGACCAGCTCGATGTCGTGCTCGACAATCAGCACGGCCAGGCCCCGCTCCTCGACCTGCCGCTTCAGTGGACCGATGAGGTGCTCGACCTCCGCCGGGCCGAGGCCCGCCGCCGGCTCGTCGAGCAGCACCACCAAGGGGTCGGCAGCGAGGGCTCGTGCCACCTCGACCACCTTCCGGCTGGAGAAGGGGAGCGATGCCGCAGGGCGATCCCGCCAGTCGTTCAGGCCAAGCTGACGCAACAGTTCCTCGACACGGGCCAGCGAGACCACGCGGCTCCGCTTGCGGCCCCATCTGATGTGACCGTCGAGGCCCAGCATCACGTTCTCCCACACGGTCAGCTCCGGAACCAGCCGTGGCGTCTGGAAGGTCCGGCCAAGCCCTCGTCGCGCGATCCGATGCGGTCGCAGGGAGGCGAGAGACCTGTCGCCTAGGAGCACACGGCCTCTGGTTGGGGGCACATAGCCCGAGATCGCGTTGAGGAGCGTCGTCTTGCCCGCTCCGTTGGGGCCGATCAGGCCGGTAAAGCCCTGGGCCACCGAGAATGACACGCCCTGTAGGACGGTGTTGCCCCCAAAACCGACCACGAGATCCTCAACGACAAGCCTGACGCCGGCAGGAGGCATGTCGTCTACTCCACCTGCGACAGGGTGGCAGGCCGGGGGCGGCGTGAGCGCAGCCGCCCGGGAAGGGAGGTCAGGCCGCCGGGCAGGTAACGGACGACCAGGATCAAGGTGAGGCCGAAGGCCAGCGTCTGCCCGCTCCCCACCAGGGCGGGCACGAGCGAGCTCACGACGTGAGATTGGAGGAGTTCGCGAACAGCGATGACGAAGATCGCGCCGATGAGCGCCCCGCTGAGCCGATTGACGCCACCGACGAAGAGCTGGACCAAGAAGATCACCAGCAAGGGGAGGTCGAAGAGGTCCGGGGTGAGGAAGGTGATGAGTTGGCCGAAGACGGCCCCCGCCAGTCCGGCCAGAAAGGCGCTGATGGCAAACGCCAGCAGCTTGTACCGCATGGCCGAGATCCCGAGCGAGCCAGTCGCCGACTCGATGTCGCGGACCGCCTTCAGGCAGCGCCCGATCCGGGAGCGGCCTAGGGCAGTAAGCGTCACCATCACGGCGGCGAGCATCACCATCGCGAGGTACCAGACGAGACTCGGTGTATCGATGCCATCGAGCTGGATGGGCGCCACGGCCATGCCCTGCGGTCCCCGGGTCAGAGGTGTGAGCTGCACGAAGGCCTGATGAAGCAGCTCGCCGAAGGCGAGCGTGGCGATGGCCAGGTAGAAGCCCCGCAGCCGTGCCGCGGGCAGCCCGACCAGCGCGCCCAACCCGGCGCTGGCCGTGCTCGAGGTGAGCGCGGCCAGCGGCCACGGCCAGCCGTGCCCAGCCAGGTAGGCGGTCGCGTAAGCGCCGACCCCGAAGAGACCGGCGTGGGCAAGCGCGATCTGGCCGGTCCAGCCCATGAGCACGGTGAGCCCGGTACCCGCGATGGCGTAGATCGCAATCCAGGTCAGCAGGTACATCAGATAGGCGTTCAGGTACGCGGGCGCGAAGAAGAACCCGGCACCCAGCGCGAGGACCCCAAAGCCAATGGCACCGTAGCGGACCGCGGGGCTCACACCTCGCGACCTGTACCAGGCCCGAGCAGGCCAGTGGGACGAACGAGCAGGATGACCATGATCCCGAGCAGAGCGACGGTCGAAGCGGCCGCGCCCGAGAGGTAGGCACCGGCGAGATTCTCGAGCACCCCGAGTGCAAGCCCACCGATCACGGCTCCACCGATTGAGGAGAAGCCACCCGCGGTGGCCGCGACGAACCCACTGATGATCAGGTCATCGCCCGATTGCGGATTAAGGACCGAGGCCTGCGCGGAGAGCAGCACGGCGATGGCAGCGATGCCCGAGGCGATCGCCCATGAAAGGCCGGAGATGGTGGCCACACGCACGCCCAGCAGGCGTGGCACCAGCGGATCTTCCGCGACCGCCCTCATGCGGACACCCCAGGTCGTCCGAAAGAAGACGATCAACCATCCCGCGATGGCCAGGCCCACCGCCAGGGTCATTAGCTGGGCATTGGTGACGACCACCTGTCCGAGATCGAAGGACCCGGATACGAGGCCTGGCAAGGGCTGGGGCTCGTATCCCCACAGCAGGCCCACGATCGAGTTGAGGGCGAACCAGATGCCGATGGTCATCAGCACTGTGGTGAAGTGTGAGAGCCCGATCAGGTGACGGATGGTGAGGCGCTCGACTACCCAACCCATGCCGAAGGCAACGACAATGCCGGCAAGGATGGCCAGCCCATAGGGGAGATGCAACTGCGACCACAACGACCTGATCACGTAGACCGGGAGCAGTCCCATCGCCCCCATTGCGAAGTTGGGCACGCTGGTGGTCTTCATGGTCACGACCAACCCCAAGGCCAGAAGGGCATACGAACTCCCGGCGGCGAGTCCGCTGATGACCTGCTGCGCCATCCCTAACGTTCGAGGACCGCGCCCACGCGCCGCGACGATGCGCCCAAAGCGGGGCTATTCTGCCATGTCGGTAGCGGCGTGTCTAGACCCCTCACGACTATGGCGAGGGGCCCTCCCTGCCCTGCTCGGGAGTCAGGCCCCGGTGAGGCCCAGCCCGAGCCCGCCGTCCACGGCGAGCACGGCTCCGGTAACCCACTCCGCGAAGCCCAGGTACTCGATGGCCTCGGCAACCTCGGCCGTGGTCCCGATACGTTGTAAGACGTGGGCCGAGGCCAGATCGTCCAGTCGCTTCCTGGCCGCTGCCGCATCGCCGAGCCCGGCTCGAATGTTGATCTCCGTGGGCACAGCACCAGGGCGCACGCAGTTGACCCGGATGCCGCGTGGTCCGAGCTCGGCCGCCAGCACGCGGGCGAGGGTCTCCAGCGCCCCCTTGGTGGCGGCATACGGAGAGGCACCGGGGAAGGCACGCTGGGTGTGCACCGACCCGACGAAGATCACCGCCCCTCGCGTCCGCTCCAAGTGCCCCACGCACAGGCCGGTGAGCAGCATGCCGGCGACCACGTTGACGTGGAAGAGTTCGAGGATGCTACCCTCGTCCAGAGCCTCGACCGGGCCGCGGTACATGTTGCCGGCGTTGCTCACGAGCAGGTCGAGCCGCCCCCCGTGAGCCACCGCCGCCTCGACCATCCGACGCCGGTCCGCTTCCGAGGTCACATCCCCGGCCACGGCCAGGCACGACTTGCCCAGCTCACCGGCGATAGCCTCCAGGCGGTCACGGCGCCGGCCGCTGATGGTCACCCGAGCGCCTCGGGCCACGAGGTGGCGGGCCGTCGCCTCACCGATGCCCGATCCGCCCCCGGTCACCAGCACCGAGGATCCGGCCACCGGTCTCATGACAGGAGCCACCTCATCGCCCGGTCGATGATGGTCCGATGCTCCGGCACGGACAGCGAGGTGAGATCATGCCCGAGGGTGTCGACCACCACCCGCCCGACCGGTCCCTCTCGTGCCCACAGCAGCGGCTGTGAGGCTCCGCCATGCTCACCGACGACGAGGGGAGCCAGCTGGGCACGGTGCTCCAGGAAGCTGTAGACCTCGTCCTCGACCTCGAAGCTCTCGATGCCCTCCACCAGCGGGTGGGCGTCCCTGTGGACCTGGACGCGGACCCGGCCCAGAGGTGGGTGACAGGACGTTCCCCACCGCCATCGTGCCCCCAGCAGGTCGCCCCACTCCGGCCAGTCGTCGAAACAGATCACAGCGGTGTGGATAGCCAGCAGCCCCCGCCCCTCTCGAAGGTGCCGATCCACGGCCTCGCGCGCCTCCTCACTTGGCGAGTAGGCCCATCGCCGGCGGTACGGCTCGTACCTCTTGCCTTCCATTCGCCATCGCAGCGCGTTCACCACCAGCAGGTCGACACCTGCGAGCGTCCGCAGGCCGGCCTCCACGTCCTCCGTGATCTCCACGTCCAGGCCTCGGTGGCGGGCAAGGTCGGCCAGGAAGGCCGAGGTAGTGGAGAAATCGTGGAAGATCCCACCGGAGAGGATCAGCGCTCGTCGCACGCCGCTGCCTCCGTTGAGCCCACCGAGTCGACCGCCTTCGGCCGCGGCAGGAGGCCGAGCACGTTCAGGCTCACGCCGCCGTCCACCACCAGGTGCTGCCCGGTGATGTACGAGGCTTGATCGGAGAGCAGGAAGAGGACGGCGTTGG
>DASRBU010000595.1:0-11151 GCA_035653475.1 Candidatus Dormiibacterota bacterium
GGGCGCCATGCTGGGCGAGCCGCTGGAGACGGTGCGCTGCGAGACCCTCGACCTGGACGTGCCGGCCCGGGCCGAGATCGTGCTCGAGTGCGAGATCGACCCCGAGCTGCGGGAGCCGGAGGCCCCCTTCGGCGAGTACCCCGGCACCTACGGTCCCGAGCGGCTGAACCCGGTGGTGTGGGTGAAGGCCATCACCATGCGCCGCAACCCCCTCTACCAGAGCTCCTTCGTCGGCCACCGGGACAACCTCAACCTCTCCGGGGTGACCCGGAACAGCCAGATCTACCGCACCTGCCGGATCGCCTCCGGGGGGGTGAAGGCGGTCTACGTCCCACCCTCGGGACGCTCCCGCTTCATCTGCTATGTGGCCATGGACAAGGCCATCGAGGGGGACCCCAAGAACGCGGCCATGGCTGCCTTCACCGCCGATCCCTTCCTCAAGTACGTGGTGGTCGTGGACCAGGACGTCGACATCACCAGCGACACCGAGGTTCTGCACGCGATCGCAACCCGCGTGCGCTGGGACCGCGACACCTTCGTGGTCGGCCACGCGCGGGGCTCACCCCTGGACCCCGCCTCCTACGACCCCCGGGGCGGCTCCCACCTGGTGACCAAGGTCGGCATCGACGCCACCCGCAAGGAGGACTACCCGGAGGAGATCTCCACCCCGGGGGTGGAGCGGGTGGACCTCGACCGCCTCTTCGGCGACGCCTGGCGCCGGACCCGAATCGACTGAGCGCTGAGGCGCCCGGCCGGGTCCGCGTGCCGGTCGGCTGGACGTCTCTCCCGCGGCACCAGCGCCCGGCCGCGCGGCCGGGCGCTGGCCTCGCGTCGGGGCCGGCGCGTGACCGCCTGCTTCGGCCGCGGTCGCCGGTCGCGCCGGCCCGCCCGGCGGTCCCGTGGGGCGGTTGGCGATCGCCCGCCCAGCCGGGCGAGAGGGCCCGAGCATGCCTCGGACCGCGGCTCTGAGGACGAGGGGTGTCGGGGTGAGGCGGTGAGCTCCGTCTCCCGGGTCGAGGCCGGCCGGGGCGGCATCGGGGGGAGCGGACACACCGCCCGGCCGCTCGGATCGGTGCCGGCCGGGTGGGAGCGGAGGGTGGAGGGCGACCTCGCCCTCGTTCACCCGACCTGCGCGCTGCTGGTCTTGGGCGAGCTGCTTCGGCTCTCGATGGGCGAGGGGCAGCCCATCCCGTTGCTCGCCGGACGCGCGGGATGCCCTCGGCGCTCGCCACGGCGTCCCCTCCCGGCGGCCGTCAGTCGTGGGCTTCCTCGGCGGTCGTGGGCGGGTCCGCACCTGACGATGCGCCAGAGGTACTTCCATCCATTAGGATTCTGTTTCATTGAATGAGAAGGTCGCCGCCGCACCGGTCCGTGCTGGCTACCTGGCCCGGCTCCTCGACCTGATCTGCCTGGTCGCCGATCAACCCGGTCTCAGCCTGGGCGAGGTCAGCCGCCGGGCGGGGCTGCCCTTGAGCACGGCCTCGCGGCTGGTGGGGCTCCTCAGCGAACGGGGCTTCGTCCGCCGCGATGGCGGCAGCGGGCTGGTGGCAGGTCCCAGCCTGGAGCGGGTGGGCCTGCGAGCGCTGCAGCGCATCACCGCCATCGGGCGCTTCGACGAGCACGTAGCCCGGCTCGCCTCGAGCTTCGGCGAGAGTGTCAGCCTGGGCCTGATCGACTTCGGGCGCATCGTGCTGGTGGCCAGGCGGGAGTCGGACCATGCCCTCCGGATGGTGGCGCGGGTCGGGGACATCATCCCGCCCCACACGAGCGCAATGGGCAAGGCGCTGCTGGCCTTCATGCCCCCCGAGCGCGCGCTCGAGCTGCTGGCTTCGGCCACGCCGGACCCGGCCGCGGTCCTGGCCCGGCTGGCGACCGAGCTGGAGTGGGTTCGCGAGCAGGGCTACGCTCGCGACGAGGGCGAGTTCGCGGTCGGGCTGCGATGCGTGGCCGCCCCCTTCTTCAGGGCGGGCGGGGAGCCGACCGGGGCGATCTCGATCGCGGGACCCTCGGCTCGCTTCACCGAGGAGCAGGCGGCGGCGGCGGTGCGCCCGCTCCTGGCCGAGGTTGCCTCCATCTCGCGAGAGCTGGGCCATGGCGAGTGACGTGGTGGAGCGACGCGAGGCGGCCGAGGCGGCGGCCGCGCCCGATGCCGAGCTGGTGGGGGTGACCAAGGTCTACGACGACGGGACGCTGGCCGTCGATGACGTCACGCTGCGGGTCGCCCGCGGCGAGTTCTTCGCGATCCTCGGCCCCAGCGGCTGCGGCAAGAGCACGACGTTGCGCATGATCGCCGGGCTGGAGCGCCCGACGCGCGGTGAGATCTACATCCGCGGCGAGCCGATGAACCGCCGGCCGGCCCACCGCCGGCCCACTAACATGGTCTTCCAGCAGCTGGCGCTGTTCCCGCACCTCGACGTGGCGCAGAACATCGCCTATGGGCTCCGCCTGAAGCGACTACCCGGGCACGAGGTCCGGCGCCGGGTCGACGAGGCCCTCGATCTGGTCCAGCTCACCGGGCTCGGCACGCGCCGCATCCATCAGCTCTCCGGTGGCCAGCAGCAGCGGGTGGCCATCGCTCGCGCCCTGGTCGTGGAGCCGGCCGTGCTCCTGCTCGACGAGCCCCTTGGCTCGTTGGATCTCAAGCTCCGGCTCCAGCTGCAGGAAGCGCTGGGGGCTATCCAGCGCCGGACCTCGACCACCTTCGTCTACGTCACCCACGACCAGGGCGAGGCGCTGAGGATGTCGGATCGGATCGCCATCATGAACCGCGGCCGTGTGGTGCAGGTGGGCCGGCCCGCGGAGCTGTACGAGGCGCCGAGGACCCGCTTCGCTGCCACGTTCCTCGGCGACACCAACCTGTTCGACGGCCGGGTGGTGGCCCAGGGGATGTTCGAGTCCGAAGGGCTCCGGTTGCGGGTGCCGCCCGGAAGTGGGGTCGCGGTGTCGGTCCGGCCGGAGCAGGTGCGGATCGTGGACGGCGATGGCCTGCCGAACACGTTCGGCGGCCACGTCGACGAGGTCGTCTACCTGGGCTCCCACACCAGGTACGTGGTGGCGCTGGATGCGGGCCGGAAGGTCACGACCCTGGAGCCGAACGGCCGACCATCCAGGCACCTCGCCAAGGGCGACCGGGTGACCGTCGGGTGGGAGATCGACGCACAGGTGCTCCTCCAGGAGTGAGCGCCCAGGAGGGAGGAGAAGCCATGGCCAGGCAGCTGACACGACGCGACTTCCTGATCATGACCTCGGCGGCCGCTCTGGCCGCGTGTGGCGGCACCGGTGCCAGCCGAACGGTGTCGTCGTCCTCGGGCGGGAAGCTGCCCAAGGGGCCGGTCACCGTCACCATGTTCGTCTTCCTGGGCGGGGACCTCGGCAAGATGCCCAAGGCGTTCGCCCAGGACTACATGTCCCGCCATCCCAACGTCAAGATCGAGATCTACGAGGACAGCAATACCGTCGGGTATCCGAAGATGCTGGCCGCCAAACAGACGACGCCGAACCAACCGCTGGTCAACTTCGGGTTCTTCAACGCGCAGACGACCGCTCAAGGGATCCTCGACGGCATGTGGAACCGGCTCGACTACAACGCGATGCCTAACGTCAAGGACGTCCTGCCCATCTTCCGACGCGACGACCGCTATGGCATTGGTATCGGGTCGGACCAGCTCGGACTCGTCTACAACACCAGGCTGATCTCGCCGGCCCCCACCTCCTGGACGGATCTCTGGGACCCGAAGTACCGAGGCAAGGTCACCTTCTTCGACTACTACTGGTACCCCGTCTACATCGCGGCCAAGATGAACGGTGGCGGCCTGCAGAACATGCAGCCCGGCTGGGACTTCTGGAAGGCCCACGCCAAGCAGATCCGCACCATCGTCACCTCCAATCCGCAATACCTGGACGTGCTGAGCAACGGCACCGCTCCCCTGACCTCGTACTTCAACGGCACCGCGCTGCAGTGGAAGGGAGGGGGTGCGCCGCTCGAGTACGTGCCGCCCAGAGAAGGTGCAATCAGCGTCCCGGTGTACCTGCAGTCGGTGCAGGGCAACACCAGCGACCAGAACGAGGTCGTGACCGACATCATCAACCAGATGCTGTCGCCGAAGTGGAACCAGCAGTGGGCGGTGACGTCGGTCGAGGTGCCCGCCAACCAGAAGGTGCAGCTGCCGGATACCATGCGCTCGCTGCCGGCGTTCCAGAGATCGACGGTGGAGAAGCTCCAGACCGTCGACTGGACGGTGGTCGCCAGGAACAACGCCGACTGGCGCCAGAAGTGGGATCAGGACATCAAGGCGAACATCTGAGCGGATCGAGACCGGAAACCTCGATCCGCCCGCCGGTGCGGGCTCCAGCGCGACGGCCTGCCCGCTGGCGGCCGGCTGGCTACCTGTTCCTGCTGCCGGCCCTGTCCGTGCTGGTGCTGTTCTTCCTCGCGGCCATGGCCGTCCTCTTGAGCTTCAGCTTCGAGCGCTTCGTCGGAGGCCGGTTCCTGCCGGGGACGACGACCGGGAACTTCACGACCTTCCTGGGCGGTCACTACTACTGGAACGTGATCGCGACCACGGTGAAGCTGGGTGCGGTCACGACCCTCCTCTGTGCCCTCATCGGCTATCCGACGGCCTACGCGCTCAACGCCATACGGCGGCCGCTGGTGCGCAACCTGTGCTATTTCGCGCTCTTCGCCCCCCTGCTCACGAGCGTGATCGTCCGCTCCTACGGATGGTCGCTCCTCCTCGGGGATCACGGGTTCATCAACCAGGTGCTGCTCTCGCTGCACACCGTCCGGACCCCGGTGCCAATGCTCTACGAGTTCTCCGGGGTGGTGATCGCCCTCGTCCACATCCTCCTGCCCTTCATGGTCTTCCCGGTGGTCAGCGTGCTCGGTCAGCTCGATCCGGTGCTGGAGCTGGCCTCGGCCGACCTGGGCGCCAGCCGTCTCCAGACCTTCCTCCGGGTGACCCTGCCGCTCACGGTGCAGGGCCTGGTGGTCGGCTGCGAGCTGGTCTTCGCCCTCTCAATCAGCGCCTTTGCCACCCCGTCCTTGCTCGGGGGAGGGCGTGTCCAGGTGCTGCCGGCATTGATCTACAACGAGGTGGGCGGTCTCAACTGGCCGCTGGCGGCGGTCGAGTCCTATGCCCTGCTCGTGCTGGCCCTGGCCGTGATCGGGATCTTCACCCTTTTGCTGCGCGGCCCCGTGGCCCGGAGCCGGGGGGCGACATGACCTCCTCCGGTCATCGGGTCCTCGGGCTGGTACTGGGTGCGGTCGCCGTGTTCATGCTGGCGCCGATCGCGATCGTGGTCGTCAACTCCTTCAACAGCGTCCCCTACGGAGCCTGGCCACCCCCTGGCTATTCGCTCCGGTGGTACGTCAACCTCTCACAGCAGACCGACTTCGCGGACGCCGCCGTGCGCAGCCTGGTGGTCGGCGCGGTGGCCACGGCCCTCGCCCTGGTGGCGGGGACGCTCGCCTCGCTGGCCCTGATCAGGTTCCGGTTCCCGGGCAAGGCGGCGATCAACGGGCTGTTGCTCGCGCCCATGATCGTGCCCAGAGTCGCGATCGGCATGGCCGCCTTCACGCTCTTCGTCAGGGTACACGTCTACGGGACGCTCTGGACCCTGATGATCGCCCATACCGCCCTGATCCTGCCCTTCGCGGTGACCATCATCTCGGGCGCCCTGCTGCGGGTCAGACCGGAGCTGGAGCAGGCCGCTCAGGACCTGGGCGCCTCACCGGCGCGCGCTTTCCTGACCGTCGCTCTCCCCCAGCTGAGGCGGGCGCTGGTGGCGGCAGCGGTGCTCAGCTTCGTCGTCAGCTTCGACGAGGTCGACGCCTCGATCTTCATGGTCTCCCAGGCCGATCCCACGCTGCCGGTGGCCATGTACAACTACATGCAGAAGTACCAGGACCCCACGCTGGCCGCCCTCTCCACCATCCTGGTCGCGGCCACCCTGCTGCTGGCGGTTCTCCTGCTCCGTTCCTTCGGCGTCTCGGGGTTCGCCGAGATGGTCGAGCGGCCGCGGGGACAGCCGGTCATTCCGGGAGAAGCCGATGTCTGATCATCGCTCACGCCTCACCACCATCCCCGTCCACACGCTCGCCAACGGTCACCACCTCGTGCTCCACGTGCACGAGGTGGAGAGCGGAAGGCCGGGACCGACGCTTGGCGTGATCGCCACCATCCACGGCGACGAGCCGCTCTCGATCGAGATCGTGCGGCGCCTGCTGCAGGAGACCGACCTGAGCCAGCTTCGCGGCCGGATCCGCGCCCTGCCCGTCGCCAACCCCTACGCCTACCAGTCCTCGACGCGCAACCTCCCGCTCGACATGAGCAATCTGAACCGGATCTTCCCCGGCCACCCGGACGGGATGCTCTCGGAGCAGCTCGCCCACGTCATCTGCTCGCGCTTCTTGCCCGGCCTGGACGCGCTCGTCGACCTCCATTCCGGGGGCATCTGGCCGACCGTCGACTACGCCTACATCCACGACGAAGGCGCCGATCTCTCCCGCGTCTTCGGGTTGGACCTGCTCTTCAAGGGCCCGTCCTATGCCGGCTCTCTCGGGAACCACGCGCGGCGGAGCGGCATCCCCACCGTGGTCAGCGAGCTGGGGGGAGGGCAGGCCGACAACGAGCGCTTCATCGGTCGGGGGGTGCGCGGGATCGTCAACGTCATGAGACATCTGGGCATGTTCCCCGGCCAGCCGGAGCTGCCGGATCGGCAGACGATCGTGCACGACATCCGGATCCTGCGGCCGCACCACGGCGGCATCATGCTGTCCGAGATCGGCGTCGAGCGCCTGGGCCAGGCCGTCCCCGCGGGGACGCTGCTGGGGCGGGTGGTCAGCCCCTACACCTTCGAGACGCTGGAGGAGGTGCGGGCGCCGTTCGACCCCTCGATCATGGTCCTCACCCGGCAGCGTTTCACCAAGGTCGAGCCGGGCGACTATGGGTTCATGGTCGCCGACGGTGCCGGCGCCGAGATCGTGTGATGCTGGCCGCCCTCGCCCGGTTCTGGCGGTCCCCGCGGCACGGTCGAGCACCCCGTCTGCATGAGCCTCCCGGGCACGGCTTCGCCCGTCGTCGACGGACGAAAGCTTCCCGCGCCCGCATTCCTTCTCGCGCCCGAGCCTGGCCGCCGGCCTGGAGGTCGAGGTGGGGTACGTCGGGTATGGTCGGGTTGCCGATCGCCGAGACCTGGACGTGGCCGGCAGAGCGGTGCCGGAAGGAGACCTCGCGAGCTCGACGGTGGTGGAAGCGGGCCCACGGATACCGTGCCCGGACGCACCGCTCCCGCACGAGCGCTGCTGCGAGGCGGGTACCGCGCCGGTCCGGGAGATACCTGGCATGACCGGCCGGCGCTGCGGCCCGGGAAGGTGGCCGCCATCACGGCTCGCTTGGCCGCTGGCCAGCCCGCGCGCATTCCGCGGAGGTCGAGCCGCCGGCGGACGACGCCGATCCCGGAGGCCGAGTTGAGCTCGCAGGACGTGACTCCGAAGGGGCCGGAGGTGCTCTTCGCCGGCCTCCACGACATCTGGCACCGCCGTGCCGTGGACAACGGTGACGCCAACGCGATCGGGCTCGAGGTCGTGGGAGGTTCTGCGTGACGTCCGACAGTGGCCGGGAGCTCACCGTGGTCGGAGCCGGCGGGGTCGGGGGCGTGGTGGGCGCCCACCTCGCCCGGGCCGGTCACCGGGTCCGCTTCCTCGAGACCAACCTCGATCACGTCGAGGCCATCCGTGAGCGGGGATTGCACCTCAGCGGCCGGGTGGACTTCACCGTACGGGTGCCGGTGCAGCCGCCGGACGCCGTCAGCGGTGACCTCGACCTGGTGCTCCTGGCGGTCAAGGCGAAGGACACGGAGACCGCCATGTCCGTCGTCGCCCCGCGCCTGCGGCCGGGCGGCTGCGTCGTCTCCCTCCAGAACGGCCTGGAGGAGCACGAGATCGCGCGCTGGGTGGGGGCGCACCGGACGGTGGGAGCGTTCCTGACCTTCGGCGCCAGCTATGCCTCACCGGGCGAGGTCGTGTACGGCGGCCCGGGGTCGTTCAGGCTCGGAGAGCTGGACGGGAGGCGAACCGACCGGGTGGAGCGGCTCGCGGAGACGCTGACCGCGGCCTTTCATCCGGTCGAGGTGACGGACAACATCTTCGGCTTCCTCTGGGGGAAGGCCGCGCTCGGCGCCTACTACTTCGCGACCGCCCTGGTCGACGAGGACGTTCCCCGAATCCTCGACCGCCTGGAGTACCGGCCGCTCTTCGGCCGGCTGGTGGCGGAGGTGGTTCGCGTCGCGCAGGCCGAGGGAGTTCGCTGCGAGGTCATCGACGGGTTCGACCCGCTGGCCTTCGTGGGCGACGGCGATACGGAGCCGTCGTGGCAGGCCCAGTACCACTACTGGGCGCTGCACGTCCAGCGGCGAACCGGGGTCTGGCGTGACCTGGCGCTCCACCGCCGGGCCACCGAGGTCGACCACATCATCGGGCCGGTGATCGCACGGGCAAAGGCGCGCGGCGTGGCGGTACCGCTCTTGAGGCACCTGAGGCAACTGATCAAGGAAGCGGAAGCGGGACGGAGAGGGCTGTCGTTCGCGAACCTGGAGGAGCTGATGGCCGCTGAGGTCGAGGACGTCGGATCGAGGCACGGGCCGGACCCGGCACAGACGACGGGCCGAGGCTCGGCGCCGGGCTGACGCTCGGGCGACGCTGCCGGCACGAACGCCCGCGCCCACCGGGCCAGTACCGCTTCGGGCTCGAAGCTTCCAGGGACCGGTCGGGGCTCCGCCGAGCGGCGGTGACGAGGCCGGTCAGGCCGCCTCCGACTCGCCGTCGAGGAGGCGGTGGGGTGGGGTCGCTCGTCCGCGATCGGCGCTTTCGATGAGCCTTACCGCCACCTGCTGCCCCCTCCGGGCGGGGAGGCGGTGGTCGCGTTCGGCTGGCCGATGCGGTCGTGGTAGGCTGCGTGATCCCTTCCCGATCCCTCGGAGGATGACGATCAGAGGGTCGGCGCCCGCGATACCGGAGTCGAAATTGGAAGAGCTGGTCGGCGAGCCGGGATTTGAACCCGGGACCCCTTGGCCCCCAGCCAAGGACACGAAGCTGCCGAATTTGGCGCGAGTTTAGCACGAATTGCACCTGTTCCGTGGAAGCCCCTTGACCGACATCGACCTTGGGGGCGATCATGTCGACCGGCATCCGGCTCAATTACAGCGCAGAACCATAGACTCGACAGTCCTCGACTGCACGCGAGTCGGTCACCACGGAGTTCGGGGTGCTTGGCAGGCTCTCGATGGGTCGCCAACCGACTTTCTCGGCTGTCCAGCTTCCTGTTCTGTCTGCATTGGCAATGCAAGTCCACCCCCGCAGGTTGGTGCCGGACCAGTTGTGGGCGCTGGCCGGGCCACTCATCCCGCCCCAAGTCAGCCGGTCGCAAGGGATGGGACGTGGGAGCGCGACGCGCGGATGGCATTTCACGGCGGTGGGGTTGGTGCTGACCACCGGCTGTGTGCGGCGGCATCTACCGTCGGTGTTTGGGGTGTCCAGGCCACCGTGCATCGCCGGTTCGTGTTCTGGGCCGAGGCCCGCGGCGGTGGCTGCACCAGCACGCGCTGGGTGGGTTGAGGAGCCGCGGCGAGATCGGCTGGACCCGGGCGATACGTAGCCGGGGTCTGGGCGAAAAAAGGGCTGGCTGATCGGACCCGACCCCACCCATCGCGACACGTCTGGGTCGAGGCTCCACGCCCGATCCAATCGCACGGCATCCACTTGGCCGTCGGGAGGTCGGCGGCCCACAGCCGCGACTGCCAGGCACTCCGGTCCCCGGTGCTCCCATCCCCATGGTCCCATCCCGCCGCGGCCCCGCGGACGCCGACCGGCAAAGCTACACGCCGATAAGGCCTACGATCTCCCTCACCTGTGGCAATGGCTCCGCGACCGTGGCATCACCCTGCGCATCGCCCGCATCGGCATCGACACCTCCACCGGGTCGACCACCATCGCTGGCGCATCAAATCCGTCATCGCGCAACTCTTCGGCCGCCGCCTGGGCATCCGCCCCGAACGTCACGCTCACCACTACTGCGACTCCTCACTCTCGTGGCTGCTCTCACCTGTTTCAACGACTCGTCAAGATCATCGCGTGAGACATGCTCTTAGGAGTGGCCTCGTAGTGGGTAGCAAGGAGTCGCCATGAGACTACATTCGTTTCAGGATCCAGTGTCACCGTCTTCAGCTGCCCGGTTCATTACCCGCACGACTTGCACTTCTGGCACTCCGTTTAGCCGGGATGAAGTCCGCGCAAGAGGAGGTCCCAGAACATGTAGGCAATCTCACGGGTCCGTAGTGGACCCCCTTTCTTATACCACTGGTAGGCCCAGTTACACATCCCGAACAGGGCCAGTGTCGTGAGTCGCGCGTCCACGGGTCGAAACGCTCCTGAGTCGATACCCTGTCGGATCACCTTTTCTACCATCGCCTCATAGCGATCACGTTCCTGCCAAACGATCTTTCTTTCCGCGTCGGGCAGCTCGCGATGGTGTTCGAAGAACACTCGGACGTGGCCGCGATGAGTGTGCATCAGCTCGAGGATGTCAGCCATGAACTCGAGTAGCTGCTGCTCAGGGCTCATGGCTACGGCCTGACGTGCTTCCGCCCGCGAGATCACCAGGTCCATGAACTCGCGATGGATGAGAGCCAGGATCTCATCCTTACTATGGACGTAGTGGTAGAGGCTCGGTTTCCGGATGCCGACAGCAGCTGCGATCTCCTCCATGGACACGCGGTGGTAGCCGCGCTCGTCGAAGAGGCTCGCTGCCCGTTCCACGATCTCACGGAGCTTAGGGTTCGAGTCAAGAGCGACCGACCGGTCGGTCGTCAATCCGGAGGACTCGCTCAGGTGAACCCTCTTCGGTCCTTCCATAGCCTTGATTGTAGCGCCATCTTGACATCAGTCCGGGGTCTGGCTAGGCTTTGAGCGACCGACCGGTCGGTCGGGACAGCCGAGAGAGCCATGATCTAGCCATCGCGGCTCGACCCCTGGAGGAACCGAGAAAGGAGAGGAGGGACACATGGCATCGACCGGTATCGTCGCCGGGCCGGAGGCGGCCGGGGAGGGGCGGCGCCCCCTCCTCACCCCCCAGGCCCGGCTGATCGTGATCACGT
>DASRBU010000596.1:0-16384 GCA_035653475.1 Candidatus Dormiibacterota bacterium
CGTGATCGACCACGACACCTTCGCGGTGAAGGGGCGCTTCGAGCTCGACCGTGGGCCCCAGTTCCTGGCCTACGACTTCTGGTGGCACCTGGGCTACGACGTCGCCATCACCAGCGAGTGGGGGACCCCGAACATGGTCGAGGGCGGCGTGGTGGGCGACATCCTGATGAAGGGCGGCTACGGCCACCGGCTCCACGTCTGGGACCTGCCCCGGCGCCGCCACCGCCAGGTCATCGACCTGGGCGCCGAGCAGCAGATGGTGCTGGAGCTGCGGCCGGCCCACGACCCGACCCGGGCCTACGGGTTCGTCGGGGTGGTGGTCAGCCTGAAGGACCTGAGCGCGTCGGTCTGGACCTGGTACCTGGACGGCTCGCAGTGGGCGGTAAAGAAGGTCATCGAGATCCCGGCCGAGCCGGCCGACCCGGAGCAGCTGCCCCCCATCCTCAAGCCCTTCGGCGCGGTGCCGCCGCTGGTGACCGACATCAACCTCTCCCTGGACGACCGCTGGCTCTACGTGTCCTGCTGGGGAACCGGGGAGCTGAAGCGGTACGACGTCAGCGACCCCTTCGCGCCCAGGGAGGTGGCCTCGGTCCGCCTCGGTGGCATCGTGCGCCGGACCGGGATCGACGGCTCGGGACCGCTCAACGGCGGCCCGCAGATGGTCGAGCTGAGCCGGGACGGCCGCCGCGTCTACCTCACCAACTCCCTCTACGCCGCCTGGGACGCGCAGTTCTACCCAGAGGGGATCAAGAGCTGGTTCGTCAAGCTGGATGCCGACCCCTCGGGGGGGCTGCAGCTGGACCCCGGCTTCTTCCTGACCCCGGAGCAGCGCGTGCACCAGGTGCACCTGGAGGGCGGCGACGCCTCCTCCGACTCCTACTGCTACCCCTGAGCGAGCGACCTACCGGGATCCCTGAGCGAGTACCCCACCGGCCTGGAGGTCCCTCCGGCCGGTGGGCTCGCGCCGGCCGGAGGAGGACGCCGGACCGGCGGCTCAGTCCATGAACGGATAGCGGTAGTCGCGGGCGGGGACGAAGGTCTCCTTGATGGCGCGGGGCGTGACCCAGCGGGCCAGGTTCCAGAGCGACCCGGCCTTGTCGTTGGTGCCGGAGGCCCGGGAGCCGCCGAAGGGTTGCTGGCCCACCACGGCCCCGGTCGGCTTGTCGTTGACGTAGACGTTGCCGGCGGTGTAGCGGAGACGGTCGAGGGCGGTGCGGACGGCCCGCCGGTCGGTGGCGAACACCGCCCCGGTCAGGCCGTAGGGCGTGGCCCGGTCGACCCGGTCGAGCATCGCCTCGTACTCGCGCTCGGGGTAGACCACGACCGTGACGATGGGGCCGAACAGCTCCTCCTTGAGGAGCCGCGAGTCCCAGTCCTCGGTCACGACCACGGTGGGGCGGACGAACCAGCCCCGGGCGTCGTCCACCTGGCCGCCGGCCAGCACCGTGTGGCCGGGCCGGGAGCGCGCCTCGGCGATCGCCTCCTGGTGGCGCCGGAAGGCGCGCTGGTTGATGACCGCGCCCATGAAGTTGCGGAAGTCGGCCACGTCGCCCATGGGGATGGCCTCGACCTGCTCGCGCAGGCGCTCCCGGAGCCCCGTCCACAGGGCGTCGGGCACGAAGACCCGCGAGGCCGCCGAGCACTTCTGCCCCTGGTACTCGAAGGAGCCACGGACGATGGCGGTGAGGAGCGCCTCGGGCTCGGCCGAGGCGTGGGCCACGATGAAGTCCTTGCCCCCGGTCTCCCCCACCAGCCGGGGGAAGTTGCGGTACGAGCCGATGTTTTCCCCGACCTGGCTCCAGATGCTCCGGAAGGCGGCGGTGGAGCCGGTGAAGTGCACCCCGGCCAGCTCGGGGTGGGCGAGGGCCGCCGGCACCAGCTCCGGCCCGGGGCCGTGGACCAGGTTGATCACCCCGTCGGGCAGGCCGGCCGCCCGGAGCAGGCGCATCAGGTGGTGAGCGGCATAAGGGGCCGACTCGGAGGGCTTCCAGACCACGGTCGCCCCCATCAGGGCGGGGGCGGTGGGCAGGTTGCCGGCGATGGAGGTGAAGTTGAAGGGCGTGACCGCGAGCACGAAGCCCTCCAGGGGCCGGTACTCCATCCGGTTCCAGCTCCCGGGGGCCGACTCCGGCTGCTCGGCGTACATCCGGCTGGCGTAGGCCACGTTGAAGCGGAGGAAGTCGCAGAGCTCGCAGGCGGCGTCGATCTCGGCCTGGTGGGCGGTCTTGGACTGGCCGAGCATGGTGGCCGCGTTCAGCGTGTCGCGCCAGGGCCCGGCGAGCAGGTCGGCGGCGCGCAGGAACACGGCCGCTCGATCGGTCCAGGACGCCCCCGACCACTCCGGCCAGGCGCGCCGGGCCGCGTCGATGGCTCGGGCCATCTCCTCGGCCCCGGCCCAGTACACCGTCCCCAGCACGTGGGCGGTGTCGTGGGGCATGACCGCGGGCACGCTGCGGGCGTTGCGGACCTCGCGGCCGCCGATCACCAGGGGCATCTCGATCCGCTCCCGGGCCATCTCCGCCAGGCGCCGTTGCAGCGAGGCCCGCTCGGGGCTCCCCGGGGCGTAGGAGCGCACCGGCTCGTTCACCGGCGTGGGTGGCCGGAAGATGCCAGCTTCCTCCATGGGCCGTCCTCTCCGAACTCCGCGGTCTCGGCCGTCCATCGGCCTCCTGGTCCAGTTTGCCATCGGCGGCACCGTTCCCCGCCGGGACGAGGCGACCCGATCGCGGATCGGGTCGCCTCCGGATGGGGGAGTGGGACCTGGCCGCTCCCGGTCGGGAAGCGCCCCCGCGGGGGGCCACGGGAGACGGCTTCCCAGACCGAGGGCTCCGTCTCTGATACGAGGTGGACGGCCGCCGGGATCAGCGGGGGTGGCCGCCCGGCTACGAGCCGGGTCCCACCGAGAGGCCCGTGCCCCAGGAGAGCCGGGCCTCCCGACCCCGCACCCGCACCAGGCCGTGGTACACCTCCCCGGCGCCGAGCGGGCCACCCGCGAAGGGGACGAAGACGTCCCGGGACCAGTCGTACACCTCGACCCCGGTGAGGGGACCGGGGTCCACGGTCAGCGGGGCCGAGGTCGGCGGGACCCAGACGTCGTAGACGTCGAGCAGGCCCGAGCCGGAGGGGACGGAGCTGGCCAGCCGGGTGCGCTCGAAGCGGGTGGGCGGGTCGGCGGCCGCTACCGTCACCGGCTGCTCGAGCACGGCCAGCACGGGGCGGGAGGGCGAGCCGCCGTCGAGGCCGACCAGGCCGGGCCGAGGGAGGGTCAGCCCCACCAGGAGCGACCCGGAGCGGTCCTCCAGCTCGGAGAGCGCCACCGAGCGGAGCAGCCGCTCGACCGCGGTGGGGCTCCCGGTCTGGGTTCCGACCGCGGCCCAGCCGGCGTCGACGGAGCGACCGCCCCCCGGCGCCAGGTCGCCGAGCAGGGCTTCCTGGATGGCCCCGGAGCCGCCGTCGCGGTTGAAGAGGGTGAGCTGCGCCACCGGCTGCCGCCCGGGGTTGCGAACCGTGCCCCGGACGCGCCCGTTCACGCTCCGCAGATCCACCCGCAGCTCCGGGCTGGAGCGGCCGGTGCCGACCGTGGCCACCACCCGCTGGCTGCCGTAGATCACGCCGCTCTCCTCGATCGCCGGACGGGGGGCGGGGAGGACCTGCTCCGCGCCCGCGGGCAGCCCTCCGAGCGCGGTGGCGCAGGTGGGGCAGGCGGAGGCCGTGGCCCGGTAGGCGCCGAGGGTCAGCGGCGCCGCCAGGGCGGGGGCGGTGGCGAGGAGCCGATGGTCGCCCCGGCGCAGGAAGGACACCCGGTCGTACTCCAGCACCACCTGCGCCCCGTCCGGTCCCACCTTCACGATCTGGATGGCCTCGTCCTGGGCGGCCGCCCCCAGGGCCAGTCCGGCGAGCGCGAACAGCCCGACGAAGAGCAGCGACGCGGCCGGGACGGCGGCCCAGGCCAGGAGGGGGCGGCGCAGGCGGCGGTACAGGACCAGGTAGTTGACCGGTCCCACCAGCACCAGGTAGAGGAGGACAACCGCCGCCACCAGGCCCGGCGGCGGCACGGGCGCCTCCGGCGGCGCCAGCAGCAGAGCCAGCTCCGGGACCGGCCCGGGGATGGCGGTGGCCGGGGGCGTGGCCCCGGCCGGCGGCGGGTCCAGGCTCCGAGCCAGGGCCTCGTCCCAGGCCAGCTGGCGGTAGCCGGCGGACTCCTCGGGGTCGAAGGTCAGCTCGGTCACCCGGCCCGCCCCGTAGTCGAGCTCGGCCATCAGCGGCCTCCCGCCCGCCTCGATCAGGGTGGGACGGGCGCCCGGGGCCAGCCTCCCGACCAGCGCCGGCACCGCCGTCGGCGGCGCCGAGACCCCGGCCAGGGTCGCCACCGGCCCGAGGCCCAGCTCGGTCGTGCCCTGCGGCCGCACCGGCAGCAAGGCCGGGGGCAGCGGGCTCAGGCTGCGTCGCCAGTCGGTGCCGCCGGCCAACACCAGGCTCCCGCCCAGGCCCACGAAGTCGCGCAGCGCCCGGAGCTGGGCCGGGCGGAGGGCGGTCGAGTCGAAGTCGTCCAGCACCACGGCGGCGTAGCCGGCGAGGAGGAGGGGATCGTCCGGGAGGTCCGCCGCCGACCCGTAGGCGTCGACCCGGGTGCCGGTACCTCCGAAGCGGAGGCCGGCGACGGCTTCGGCGGGCCCGTCGCGGGCGCTCAGCACCGCCACCGGGACGGCCGAGGCGCGCTGCACCGTCTCCGCGTCCAGCACCTGCCCCTGCATCACCGCCTCGACGGTGGTGAAGGAGCCCGGGGCCAGGACGGTGAAGGTCCGCGAGCTGCGGCTGGAGACGGTCAGGTGGACCCGGTAGGCGGACTGGCCCGCCGTCACCGGGGCCACCGGCAGGCGAGCCGGGGTGAAGGGCAGGGCCAGCGCGGCCGAGGTCGGGCCGGCCGCGGCCGCTCCCGGCTCGGTCAGCAGCACGTCCCCGTCGAAGGTGCCGTCGGCCAGGTCCTCGACCGTGATCAGGTAGCGGGCCCAGCCCCCGCTGCCCGCCACCTGACCGTGCACCGCCACCTGGAGCCCGGTCGGAGAGCTGCCCTGGGAGGACGCGGTCGCGTACCAGGCGGCGGCCGCCAGGGCGAGTACGATCGCCACACCACCGAGCAGCTGCCGCCGCCTCATCCTCCCGCTCCCGATCAGCTCCGCGGCTCAGAAGGCCTTCAGCGGAACCCTACACCGGGTGGGTCCGGTTTGCACTCCGCGCCTCGAGCTGCGTACCCAGGGTCGGTGAGCGTCAGCGGGGTTCGGCGCCTAGGCCGGCTCGTCCGTCGCGGGCTCGAGCCAGATGGTCTCTCCGATGGAGACGGCGATGTGTGCCATCGGCCCCTCGGCCGTGGCCCCGTGCCAGTGCTCCTCGTCGGGCTGGGCGACCACGGTGTCGCCGTCGCGGATCCGGCGCACGGCCTCGCCGCGGCGCTGGACGTAGCCCTCGCCCTCGACCACGTGGAGGACCTGGCCGCCGGTGTGGCGATGCCAGTGGTTGCGAACGCCGCGCTCGAACCGGACCACGCTGACCCGCACCGGATGGCCATCCGCCTCGTGCAGCGGATGGGAGGAAGCCGGGCCGGTGAAGTGCGAGAGATCGAGCGGCTGGCCCTGGAGCGCCTCGGAACGAGAGGTGATCTTCACCGCTCGATCGTAGTCGACTGAGGACGCGATCATGGAGTGGCGCGGGGAGCGCGGGTTGGCACGGTGCTCGTTCTGCGGCCGAGGGGAGGACCGCGGCCGGCGGCTGGTGGCGGGCGCACGGCCCGGGGTGTACATCTGTGAGGAGTGTCTCAGGCGCTGCCGTGACCTGCTGCAGCAAGGGGGGGAGGACCTCCGCTGGGACGGGCGGGGATCGTTCCTGGGGCGGCTGGGGCTGGCGATCCGGATCCCGACCCGGGCCGCCGGCGGGAGCCCGGCGCCTAGCTCGTGCCCGGCTCGTCGCCGGAGATGATCCAGCGGCCGCCGCCCAGGGCGGTCAGCAGGTCGTCGGCCGCGCGTGGTCCCCACGATCCCCGCGGGTAGACCTCGGGATGGCCCTCCGCCTCCCAGTCCTGGAGCAGCGGGTCCACGATCCCCCAGGAGCGCTCGATCTCCCGGTCGCTGGGGAACACCGTGTGGCCGCCGGCCAGGACCTCGCTGAGGACGTTCTCGTACGCGTCCGGCAGCGGCTGACGTGCCAGCCGCTGGTATTCGAGCTTCAGCCCCGCCGGCACCATCTCGAAGCGCGCGCCCGGCCGCTTGGCCCCGATCCGGAGCAGGATGCCCTCGTCCGGCTGGAAGCGGATGACGAGCAGGGTGGGGATGCCGCGCTGCCGGTGGCCGGCCACGCGCAGGTGGGGGGCGTCCTTGAACCTGATCACCGCCTCGGTCAGCCGGCGCTGCAACGCCTTCCCGGTGCGCAGGAAGATGGGCACGCCCTCCCAGCGCCAGTTCTCGATCACGGCCCGGGCGGCGACGTACGTCTCCCGCCGGGAGTCGGGCGCCACCCCGGCCGTGTCCAGGTAGCCGTCGTACTGGCCGCGCACCGCGCACACGGGGTCGAGCGGGACCACGGCCCTGAGCAGCTGCTCCTTGGCCTTGCGGATGTCGGCCGGGTCGAAGGTGGAGGGGGGCTCCATGGTGACCAGGGCGAGGAGCTGGAGGACGTGGTTCTGCACCATGTCGCGGACGGCGCCGATCTGGTCGTAGTAGCCGGCCCGGGTGCCGATGTCCTCCTGCTCGGCGGCCGTGATCTGGATGGCGTCGATCATGGTCCGGTTCCAGACCGGCTCGAACAGGGAGTTGCTGAAGCGGAAGGCGAGGACGTTCTGGACCGTGTCCTTGGCCAGGTAGTGGTCGATGCGGTAGATCTGGTGCTCGGCGAACAGCTCGGTCAGCTGGCGGTTCAGCCCGCGGGCGCTGGCGGCGTCGTGGCCGAGCGGCTTCTCGACCACGATCCGCCGGTTGTCGTCGCGGCCGGAGAGGCCGGTGTGGAGCAACCCCTGCAGGATGGCGGGGAAGGTGCTGGGCGGGGTGGCCAGGTAGTAGATCAGGGGGCGCGAGGGTCGCTGGGTGGGTCCGTTCAGCAGCTCGCGCAGGGCGCGGTAGCTCTCGGGGACCTCGTAGTCGATCCGCACCCACTCGGCGCCGGCGGCCAGGGCCGGGCTGCCCGCGGCCCGGGCGACCAGGTCCCGGAAGCGGTCGCGGCTCAGGTCCGTCCGCCCCGCCCCGACCACGCGGACGTCGCCGCCGCCCAGCGCCCGCAGCGCGGGCAGGATCTTGCGGCGGGTCAGATCGCCGGAGGCGCCGAAGATGACGATGTCCGCCCCCTGCCAGGCCCGGGCCACGATGCTCCCTATGATGCTTGAACTATGGCTGTCATCGGCGTTGCCCAACGACGACTCGAGGGCGGGGCCAAGGTCACCGGGGCCGAACGGTTCACCGCCGACCTTCGGCTCGTCGACCTCGCCCACGCCCGCCTGGTGCTCAGCCCCCACGCCGCGGCCCGCGTCCGGCGCGTCGATCTGGAGGCGGCGAGACGGGCGCCGGGGGTGCTGGTGGCGGTCTCCGGGCTCGACCTGCCCGACCTCGGCCTGGCCGGTCCGGAGCAGCCCCTGGCCCGGGAGCGGGTCTTCTACGCCGGCCAGCCGGTGGCGGCCGTGGTCGCCGAGACCGAGGCCCAGGCCGCCGACGCCGCCGCCCTGGTCGGGGTCGACTACGAACCCCTCCCGGCCCTGATCGATCCCATGGAGGCCATGTGGGAGGGGGCTCCCCGGGTCCTGGAGGAGGTCGGGGGCGGCCCCGAGGACGCCGGTGCCCACGGGCTGACGGCGGCCGGCGAGGTGGCGGAGGACCGGCCTCCCAACGTCACCGCCCAGGTGCGCTTCCGGCGCGGCGAGGTCGAGCCGGCGCTGGCGCGCTGCCGGGCGGTGGTCCGGCGCCGGTACGTCCTCCCTGCCGTCCACCAGGGGTTCATGGAGCCGCACGTGGCCGTGGCCCGCCCCGAGCCGGACGGGGGGCTCACCATCTGGACGCCCACCCAGGGGGCTTTCCTCACCCGGCGCACGGTGGCCGATCAGCTCCGGATGCCGGTGAGCCGCGTGCGCGTGATCCCCATGGCCGTGGGCGGCGGCTTCGGCGGCAAGGTCTGCCTGCTCGAGCCCCTGGTCGCCCTCCTGGCCCGCCTCACCGGCATCCCGGTGCGGCTCGAGCTCAGCCGTTCCGAGGAGTTCGCCATGGGCCGCGGCGGGCCGGGCTGTGTGGTGGACCTGGAGCTGGGGGCCGACGGTGACGGCGACCTGGTCGCCCTGCGGGCCCGCGCCGTCTTCGACGCTGGGGCCGGGTCGAGCGGGCTCGGGGGGCTGGCTGGCATCATGCTGGGTGGGACCTATCGGATCCCCAACTACGAGATCACGGCCCTGGACGTGGCCACCAACAAGACCCCCGTCACCGCCTACCGGGCCCCGGGTGCGCCCCAGGCGTTCTTCGCCCTGGAGTCGGCCATGGACGAGCTGGCCGCCGAGCTGGGCCTGGACCCCATCGCCTTCCGCCTCCGGAACGCCTCCCGGGAGGGGGATCCCCGCCCGGACGGGCAGCCCTGGCCCCGGATCGGCCTGATGGAGTGCCTGGAGGCGGCCCGCCGCCACCCCCTGTACACGGCTCCGAGGGCCGAGGGCGAGGGGGTGGGGGTAGCGGTCGGCGGCTGGGGCGGCGGCCGGGAGCCGGCGGCGGCGGGCTGCCGGGTGGAGCCCGACGGGAGCCTCCTGGTCCAGGTCGGCTCGGTCGACATCACCGGCACCGACACGGGCCTGGCCATGATCGCGGCCGAGACCTTCGGCCTCCCCCTCGACCGGGTGAGGGTGGAGCGAGGCGACACCGCCACCGCCCCCTACGCCGGCATGGCCGGAGGGAGCAAGATCATCTACACCGTGGGGCCGGCGGTCCAGCAGGCGGCGGCGGAGGCCCGTCGCCAGCTGCTGGAGATCGCGGCCGAGGAGCTGGAGGCGGCGGTGGAGGACCTGGAGATCAGGGACGGACGGGTCCAGGTTCAGGGTGCCCCCGGCCGGGGCCGGGAGATCGGCGAGCTGGCCGAGCTGGGCGCCCAGTTCATGGGCCGGTACGCACCGGTGCAGGGCCAGGGGCGGGCGGTGGTCACGGCCCAGTCCCCCATGTTCACCGTGCACCTGGCCAGGGTCCGGGTGGACCGGGACACGGGCGAGTGGCGGCTCCTCGGCTACGCCGCCATCCAGGACGTGGGCCGGGCGCTCAACCCCCCCGAGGTGGAGGGGCAGGTGCACGGCGGGACCGTGCAGGGGCTCGGCCGCGCCCTGGGCGAGGGGCTGGTGTGGGACCGGGAGGGCCAGCTGCTGACGACCAGCTTCGTCGACTACGGCCTGCCCAGCATCGACCAGGTGCCCGACATCCAGGTGGAGCTGGTGGAGGTCCCCTCGCCGCACGGGCCCTTCGGGGCCAAGGGCGTCGGCGAGCCGCCGGCGGTGCCGGGGCCGGCGGCGATAGCGAACGCGGTCGCGGCCGCCTGCGGACGGCGGATCAGCGAGCTGCCGGTGGAGTTCGAGGTGCTGGCGCGATCGGGAACATGAACATCCCCTCCGACCTGGCACGGCGGGTCCTGGACGCGATCGGGGACGCGGTCGCGGTGGTGGACCTGGAGGGGCGCATCGTGGACTGGGCCGGTTCCGCGAGCGAGCTCTACGGGCGGTCGGCCGAGGAGGTGCTGGGTCGGCAGGTCGAGACGGTGTTCCCGGAGTTGCTCCGCACCGACACGCGCGAGCTCACCACCCTGGGCGGGGCGGAGCGGCTGGACACCGTGCTCCGGCTCGGCGAGCAGCGGCAGCTGGTCGCCGCCACCGCCGCCCCGGTGCGCGACGGGCGCGGCCGGCTGCTCGGGGTGGCGATGCTGGCCCGGCTGATGGGCGACTGGCTCGACCCGGTGGAGCGGGCCGGCCGCCCCCGGCGGGAGTGGCATCGGCAGCTGGGCACGCTGGTGCGGGAGATGGTGGAGCGGACCGGCCGGGACCCGGGGAGCATGGACGTCTCCGAGGACCTGGCCAGGGTCCTGGTCGCCCAGGCCCACGAGCTGGTGCCCAGCAGCGAGTGCATGCTCTGCGTCGTGCCCCGTGAGCGCCAGGACTCGATGCGGGTGCTGGCCGGCTCGGGCCGGTTGGGCGAGCTGGTGGGGCGCCAGTGGCCGACCACCAACACCCTGATCGGTCGCGTCCTGGCCGAGGGACGGGCGATCGAGACCACGCGGCTCCAGGAGCTCAGCCGGCAGCCGGGACCGCTGGCGGCCGGCGGCATGGTGGCGGGACGGATGGTGCCGCTGTGGAGTTCCCGCCCGCTGCCGGACGGCCGGCGTGCCCTGGGCGTGCTGGCCTTCCTGCGCCCCAGCCGCACCTACTTCAGCCCCTACGAGCGCCGCCTGATCGACGAGTTCGCCCGCCTGGTGAGTCTCTCCCTCCAGCGCACCGAGTTCCTGCGCAGCTCGCACGAGGCGGCCGACCGGCTGAAGACCGGCGTGAACGTGGCCGAGGAGCTGGCCCGGTCGCTGAACCCGGGCGAGGTCATGGCCCGGCTGGTGAAGCTGGCCGCCCGGGCGGCGAGCGCCGAGCGGGTGACCGTGCTCCAGGTCGAGGGGGACGAGGCCGAGGTGGTGGCCGCCTACGACGAGTCAGGGCGGCCCACGCCCGAGGGCCGGCGCTTCCCGGTTCGGGCGCTCGTCTCGGGGGAGGAGCCGGTCATGGAGCACGCCCTGCAGGACTGCCGGCCCCGCATCTGTGGGGCCTATCGCGTGCCCGGGCACCTGCCCTCGGACTGGGGACGGGTGGGCCCCCGTCACACCCTGGTGCTGCCCCTGGCCCTGGACGGGGTCGCCACCGGCGCCTTGCTCGTCACCCGGGTGCGGGATCGGCCCTTTCGGCGGGACGACGCCGCCACCCTCCAGCTGGTGGGCAACGTCGCCGCCCTGATGATCCGCAACGCCCGCCTGGTGGCCAACGCCCAGGAGGCGAGCCGGGCCCGCAGCGACTTTCTGAACATGGCCGGCCACGAGCTGCGCACGCCGCTCACGGTCATCAAGGGGTATCTCTCGATGCTGGGAGACGGGAGCCTGGGGGAGCCGCCCCCGGAGCTCCAGCAGCGCATCGAGCTGCTGGCGAGCAAGGCCGAAGAGCTGGGCACCCTGATCGACGACCTGCTCTTCACCTCCCGCCTCGAGGCCGGCCGCCTGCCCGCCCACGCCATGCGTCTCGACCTGCTGGTCGCCGTCCGCGAGGCGGTGCGCCGGGCGGAGCCGAGGGTCCAGCTCATGGGCGGCGAGCTGCTGCTGGAGACGGCCCGGCGCCCGCTGACGGTGAAGGCCGACCCCGAGCACGTGGCCCGGGTGCTCGACAACCTGATCAACAACGCCCTGACCTACCGGCGTCCCGAGCAGCGGGCCTGGGTCAAGGTCAGCACCGAGGTCGAGGACGGCATGGCGGTGGTCAACGTGGAGGACCGGGGCCGGGGGGTGCCCCCGGAGATGCGCGAGCGGATCTTCGAGCGCTTCGTGCGCGGCGACGACGCCTCCGCGGGGGCTTCGGGCACCGGGCTCGGGCTCTACATCTGCCGACAGCTGGCCGCCCGCCACGGGGGACGGCTGGAGCTGGACTGGAGCGTGCCCGGCGAGGGCAGCCGGTTCTCGCTCCGGCTGCCGCTGGTGACGTCGTGATCTCGCCCTCCCACGTCCTGGCCGCCCTGGGCGACGGGGTCGTCGCCGTCGACCGCGAGGCCCGGGTCATCGTCTGGACGCCGGCGGCGGAACGGCTGTTCCGGGTCCGGGCGGAGGAGGCGCTGGGCCGGGAGCTGCCCCCGGGGCTCGGCCTCCGCCTGGAGTCGCTCCCGGTGGGGCGCCAGCGCCGCCTCATGCTCCACACCCGGGAGGGATCGCCGTTCCCGGCCACCGTGACCATGACCCCCCTGCCCGGACCGGACGGGTCCGTCGAGGGGGCGGTGCTGCTGGTCAAGGACCTGCGGCCCTGGATCGGCCCCGTGCAGGCCGAGCCCGGTGAGGGCGAGGAGGACGCCCTGGCGGAGCGGCTGGGGGCCGCCTTCCGGGGCATCGTCGAGGCCACGGGCATGGATCTGGAGCGCGGTGGCCGGCTGGGACCGCTGGCGCAGAGCCTGGCCGAGCAGGGCCGGCGGCTCCTGCCCGGCATCTCCTGCCTGATCGCGATCGTCCCGCCCACCCGCCAGGAGGTCTTCACCTGCCTGGCCGGCGCCGGCCCCCTGGCGGAGCGGCTGGTGGGCGTCTCCCTCGACCTCGAGGGCTCGGTGCTGGGAGGGGCGCTGGCCGAGAACCGGGTGGTGGAGAGCAGCGACATGCAGCGGATCGGCGTGCTCGCCTCCCTGTTCGTCGAGTGCGGCATCCACACCATGCGGGCGGTGCCCATGAGCACGGGCCGGCCCCTGCGGGACGGCCGGCGGACGCTGGGCGCGATCGTCTACTTCCGTGCCGAGCCCGTCCCCTTCTCCACCCCGGAGCGGCGGCTCCTCGACGACTTCGGCGCCCTCGCCGCCGTGATCCTGCAGGGGGCCGAGTTCCGGATGGCGGCGGAACGGGACATGGCCCGCCTGCAGCTGGCGGTGGACGGCGCCCTCGATCTGGCCCGTTCCCTGGACTTCGCCGAGGTCGTGCGCCGGCTGGTCCGGAGGGCGGCGGTCACGGGGCGGGCCGACCGCTGCCTCTTGTTCCGGGTCGAGGGCGACGAGGAGGGGGAGGCGAGCCTGGTCGACGGCTACGACGTGGGTGGCCAGGAGCGCATCCCGAGCTGCCGACAGCGGATCGAGACCCTGCCGCTGGTGCGCGAGGCGGTGTGCGCCCGGGAGCCGGTCCTCGACGTCCCCTATCGGCCGGAGGACCTGCCCGAGACCCTGCGGCGGGTCATGGCCGACGTGCGTCACACCATCGCCGTCCCCCTCCTGCACGCCGGTCGGGTGGCGGCGGTGCTGGTCCTCTGCCGGCGGCACGAGCCCCCCTTCGGGGCCGAGGACCGCAACGCGCTGGAGATGCTGAGCGGCCCGGCCATCCTGGCCCTGCGCAACGCTCTCCTCTTCGCCCGCACCGAGGAGGCGAGCCGGGTCAAGACCGACTTCCTGGATATGGCCGCCCACGAGCTGCGCACGCCGTTGACGGTCATCAACGGCTATCTCTCCATCCTCCTCGGCGGTGCCCTGGGCCCCATCCCCCCCGCCTGGGAGGAGCCGCTCCGGATCCTGGACGCCAAGTCGGCAGAGCTGCGCCGGCTGGTGGACGACCTGCTCCTGGCCGCCCGCCTGGAGACGGGCCGGCTCAACTCGGTCCAGGAGCCGGTGGATCTGCGGGAGCTGGCCAGTGAGGTGGCGCAGGCCGCCGGCGGGGTGCCGGAGCTGGCCCTGCCGCCGGTCCCGGTGATGGTCAAGGGCGACCGTGACCAGCTCACCTGCCTGCTCGGGCACCTGGTCTCCAACGCGCTGGCCTACGGCCGGGATGGGGTCGCCCCCTGGGCGCAGATCACGGTCGAGTCGCTGGATGGGCGCGGGGAGGCGAGGGTGCTGGTCGAGGACCGGGGTCGCGGCCTGGCCCCGGGCCAGGAGGAGCACATCTTCGAGCGCTTCGCGCGGGTCGAGGATCCCGACCACCCCATGGTGCCGGGCACGGGGCTGGGACTCTACATCGCCCGGGGCCTGGCCGTCCGACACGGCGGCCGTCTGCTGCTGGAGTGGAGCCGCCCCGGGGTGGGGAGCCGGTTCGCCCTCTACCTCCCGCTGCTGGTCGGACCCGGCGCCCGGCCGGGGCCGGCGTCGTCCGAGGTGAACGGCGAGCGGGCGGATCGCCGGGAGGTCACCCCCCGGGCTCGGGTCAGGTGAGGGCCGGCGGAGGCGACTCGGCCTGCCGGCCGGGGCTCGGGGCGATCGACGATCGTGGGGCCGACCTTCATGCATCGTGCCCACCACGATCACGCTCGATGACGACGTCGCGGTGCTGATGGAGGGCGAGCACGCCCGCACGGGTGGGCCCTTCCGTGCGGTGGTCAACCGGCGGCTCCGCCGCGGGGCGCGTGCCGGGGGCTTCCCGACCCCACCGCCGCTGCCCGGGCTGCCCGGTCGGCCGATCCTCGACCTGTCGGACCTCTCGGCGCTCGACGAAGCGCGGCCTGCGGAGCGCGCCCTGTCCTGACGCCGGTCGGCGCGAACCCGCCCCTCTACGCGAGGTGCAGCGACGCTCCGGAGCACGACCACGCCCGCACCCGGCACCAGCGGTGCCTCGCCGAGGGGGAGGGGACCGTCGCGCCCTGCCGGCCCGTCGGTTGCGCCTTCCTCCGGCTCGGCCCGAGCCCGCGGGTCTTCGCAGGGCGCGCCCCGGTCGGGGAGGATGGACGGTGGTGGCGGCATCCCCGAAGCGACCCGCGGTCCGGATCGTGACCGCCGGCGTCGGGCACGGGGCGATCGCCGCCGAGCTCGCCGGGACGGCCGGCCTCCGGAGCGAGGAGCTACCAGACGTTGAGATCGCGGCCCTCGCCATCGAGCACGGGCTCGTCCTCGCCTCTCACGACCACGGGTTCCGTCGTTGTTCGCGCCTGGGGTTCGTCGATCCGCTCGGCTGAGACGCCACGCCGAGGGCGTCACCTCGGAGGGGCGACCCGTGGCTCGGGCGGGGTGGGACGGGCCTCCGGGCGGCCGCGGCCTGGCCCCCGCCACGGACGGCGCCCCGCCGGCTCGCCCCGACCCTCACCACCTCGGTCGCGGCCGCCTGGTCGTGCAGGGCGCGCAGCCGTCCGACCGCCAGGGGGAGGGCGAGAAGGCGGATCAGGGCCTGGATCGGGCCCACGCGGCTCCCGTCCACGGAGACCAGGCGCTGGCCGGTCAGCCAGCCGGCCGGGGTGCGTCCGACCCCGACCCAGAAGCCGAGGTGGTAGAGGGGGACCAGGGCGGCGAAGCCCAGGAGCCGGCGGCGCGGCAGCAGCCGGGTCAGGGCGGCGCAGAGGCCGAGGTCGAGGGCGGCGGCGAGCAGGCGGAGGACGGGCTCCGCCGGCGGCCCGGGCGGTGGCGTCCTCCCCCGCAGGTCGAGCAGGGCGAGCCGGGTCAGGAGGTCGTGGACGGGGCGCTGGCCCAGGACGTAGAGGGGGCGGGGCAGGCGAGGACGGTAGCCGTGCACGGTGCAGACCAGCGCCCCCTCCCGCCAGCCGACCTCGATCCAACCCCCGGGGCGCCGGGCCAGCAGGCCGCCGTCGATCGGCCAGCGCCACCCCTGGGCGGTCGGGGCCGGGAGGCCGAAGCGGAGCAAGGTGAGCGGCCCCAGGCGGAGCCGCCACGGCTCCCAGCGGATGGGACCCGGGACGCGCCGGACGAGGAGGCCGAAGAATTCCTGGAGTCGAGCCGGCTCCGGGGGGATCGGGGCCACGACCCGGGTCGCGAGGTGGACGGGCGGCGGCGGTCGGATGACCTCCATCATGAGCAGTGAGCGTGGCCGAGCGCAGGTTCTCGGGCCGGGTGGAGATCGCCCGGGACCCGGAGGAGGTGTTCGACTGGGTGGCGGACTACCGGAACACGTCCCTGGCCCTGGAGGGCGTGAGCCGGTGGCGACCCCTGGGCGCGCGCACCCGGGGGGTCGGCGCCCGCTTCGAGGTGGCGATGGACGTCCTGGGGATGCCGCTGGAGAACGTGCTGGTGCTCGACCTCTGGGACCGCCCCCGGGCCATCGGCTGGCGCTCCGAGTCCGGCCTCGTCCCTCAGACCGGCCGCTGGCGGTTCGCGCCCTCTCCGGCCGGCACCGCGGTCCTGCTGGTCATCGCCTACCGCCCCCCGGGCGGGGCTCTGGGGGGCCTGTTGCTGGCCCGGTTGGACGGCCTGGTGCGCGAGCGCCTGAGGCGTGCCCTGGCGCGGATGCGGTCCGCGATCGAGGCCGGGGACGGAGCGAGATAGGAACTGGGACCGCAGCAGGCGCTGGCCGGACTCGTCTTCTCGCTCGCCCTGGCGGCGATCCTGATCCGTCCCCGTCGGCTGCCCGAGGCCGCGGCTGCGGCCGCGGGCGGCGCCCTGATGCTGGCCGTGCGAGCGCTGAGCCCGGCGCAGGCGCTGGGAGCGCTGCTGGGCGAGTGGAACCTGTTCCTCTTCTTCACCGGCCTGATGCTGGTCTCGGGCCTGGCCGATGCCGCCGGCTTCTTCGAGGCGGCCGGCGCCCTGGCCGCGGCCGCGGCCAGGGGGTCGGGCCGGGGCCTGCTGCTCACGGTCTTCGCCTCGGGCGCCCTGATCACGACCTTCCTCTCCAACGACGCCACCGCCCTGATCCTGACCCCGGTCGTCTACGCGGTCGTGACCCGCCTGAGGCTGCCGCCCCTGCCCTACCT
>DASRBU010000597.1:0-3729 GCA_035653475.1 Candidatus Dormiibacterota bacterium
CGTCGACGATCGTGATGTCGCTGAGGGTGAAGGTGATGTCGTAGATGAGGCCGATGAACAGGATGGGGGCGATCAGGGGCACGATCACGAAGTGCCAGGTCCGAAAGAAGCCGGCCCCGTCCACCTTGGCCGCGTCCAGGATGTCCTTGGGGATCGAGACCAGGCCGGCGAGCACGATCACGGCGGCGAAGGGGAAGCCCCGCCAGACGTTGACGATCAGGATCGCGAACCAGGAGAAGACGGGGTCGCCGAGCCACACAGGATAGGGCTCGCGCATGAGGTGGAACATGTCGCCGAAGACCCGGTTGATCACGCTGAACTGCGGGTCGTACATCCACTTCCAGCCGAGCAGGGCCAGGGGCAGGGGCATGGTGAAGGGGACCATGAGGAAGCCCCGGATGATCTTCTTCCCGCGCAGGCTCTGCAGGAGCAGGAAGGCCAGGCCGACCCCGAGCACCGACTTGCCGACCTCGGCGAAGAAGGTGAACGAAAGGGAGTTCTCGAGGCCCTTGATGAAGACCGGGTCGTGGATGATCCGCAGGTAGTTGGCAAGGCCGACGAAGCCACCGAAGCCACCGCTCACGGTGACGTTGCTGAGGCTGAAGTACAGAGCCAGGAAGAACGGGTAGGCGACCAGTACCAGGATGTACAGCAAGGCCGGCGAGACCAGCGCGTAGCCGGCCAGGGCCTCGCGTGGGATCCGGAGCCGGCGCACGCGGGGGATACGCTCGCTGAGCGCCGCCGGCTCGATGCTGAACTGCGCCATCGACCTCCTCGTCTCTCCGTCCTACCGGGGCGCGACCTCCCCCGTCGCCCCTCCTCGGGCCAGCATAGGCGAGGAGCGACCATCGCACAACCCGGCCCCTACCATGAGCGCATGAGGGAGACGGGAGAGCGAAGTTCATGAGCGCAGTGGAGCCGACCGCCATCCCCGGCGCGGCGGGCCTGGTCGCGCGGCCCCAGAGCCGGAGGCACCGGTGGGAGATCGGGTACCTGCTCTGCCTGCCCGCCTTCCTGTGCGTCCTCGGCCTCCTCGCCTTCCCCATCGTGTTCGACCTCGTGGTCAGCTTCACCGACGCCTCGGGCGGGACGGCCGGCCGGTTCGTGGGCCTGCAGAACTACCAGCAGCTGCTGGCCGACCCCGTCTTCTGGGCGGCGGCCCGCAACACCGCGATCATGGTCCTGGCCACGGCGATAGTGGAGTTCGCGCTCGGCCTGGCCACCGCGCTCCTGCTCTGGTGGCGCTTCTGGGGGCGGGCCATCGTCTTCCTGGCCGTGTTCGTCCCCTGGGCGGTCCCCAGCTCCTTCGCCGCCTTCGCCTGGTACTGGCTGCTCGTCCCTCCCTTCCACTCCTTCTACACGCTCCAGGCCATCCAGGCCAAGTTCTGGCTGGACGGGATCTTCGGGATCGGCACCTGGCAGGTGCTGAGCATCGGGGTCATGAACGTCTGGCGAGGTTCCTCGATCATCGCCATCTTCCTGCTCGCCGGCTTCAACGCCATCCCCGAGGAGCTGCTCGAGTACGGACGCCTCGAGGCGCGGAGCCGCTGGCGGTACCTCTGGCGGGTGGTGATGCCGCTCAACCGGCGCATCGCGGTCCTGGCCCTGGCCGTGGCCCTGACCATCACCTACATGGACTTCGTCTCCATGTACGCCGAGACCGGAGGCCGGATCACGGTCCCGCTGATCGGGACCCTCGCCTACGCCAACCTGGTCATGGGATCACGGGTGGGATACTCGGCCGCCCTGATCCTGACCCAGATCCCGGTCGCGGCCTTGCTCGCCATCGTCGCCCTCCGCTTCGTGGAGCGGGAGCCGCGGCCGAAACGGGCCCCGGCCGGCGACGGCTGGAGCCTCGGGACGGGCTCCCGGCCACCGTCGCCCGCGCCGCGGTCGTCGTCACCGCCGGCCCTCCGCCGGGGCTCCCCGCGCCGGCGACGCTGGGGGCGCCGGCTGGCCGCCGCGGCCGGGGTGCTGGCGGCGCTGGCGGTCTTCGCCTTCCACCTCTTCCCCATCTACTACACCGCCGTCCAGGCGGTGAAGCCGGTTGCCGAGTACCGCGAGGGCCAGATCTTCTGGGCCTATCACCCCGACTTCGGCACCCTCGGCGAGGCCCTCCACGACGCCCAGCTCCTGATCTGGGGCCGTAACACGGTGATCGTCTTCGCGGCGGTGCTGGTGGTGGGCCTGGTCGTGTCCCTGATGGCCGGCTACGGGCTGGCCCGTTTCGACCCGCCCGGCGCCCGCTGGGCGGCCCGGCTGATGTTCGCCACCTATTTCGTCCCCCAGATGGCCGTGATCCTGCCCCTCTACCGCATCTACGCCACGGTGGGCCTGGACGACACCATACCTGGGATCGTGCTCAGCTACCTCACCCTGATGGTGCCGTTCGCGACCTGGCTCTTCTACTCCTACTTCCTGGGCCTGGACCGCGAGGTGGAGGAGCACGCCTGGCTGGACGGAGGTCGCCTCCAGGTCTTCGTGCGCGTGGTGCTGCCCATGTGCTGGCCGGTGGTGATCGCGGCCGCGCTCTTCGGGATCGGCATGATGGGCTCGGACGTCCTCTACGGCAGCCTCTTCTCCCTGACCAACAACACCACCACGCTGCCGGTCGGCCTGGGCATCAACGCCCTCAGCCTGGACGAGTGGGCGAACACCAACGCCGCCATCATCCTCTCCACCCTTCCCGTCATCGCCCTCTGCGCGGCCCTGGGACGGTACTACGTGCAGGGGCTCCGGGCCGCCCTGCTGGAGGGGGCCTGACCGCGGTCCGCGGTCAGGCCCCCCAGCCAGCCGCCGGGCCGGCTTCCTCAGCTGACGTAGATGGTGTTCAGCTTCTGCTTGATGAACTTGAGGGCGGCGTCGATGCCGGCGCTGCCCGGCGTCTTGACCGCGGTGGCCACGGTGTCGGGCAGGATGTACTGCGCGAGCACCTGGTTCGCCGCGTAGTTGGGGTTGCCCGGGTAGCCGAAGACCGCGATCCGATCACCCCGGACCTGCTGCAGGGGAGCCAGCTTCGGCTCCGCCCACTTGCCACCGTAGGCGGGGTCGGTCCAGAGCTGGTTCTTCCAGGGGTTGGCGTGGGTGGGCATGTTGTAGAGCTGGGACTGGAGGAAGGCCTCGTGGTAGTTGTCGATGTAGTGCTTGAGGAACTCCTTGGCCGCCTGCTGGTTCTTCGACCACTTCCAGATGACGTAGCAGTTGGGGTCGACCACCGTGAGCCCGTCGGGGTGGGCGGGGCCCGCCTCCGGCGGCATCAGGGCCAGGTTCTTGTAGAGGTCGGGGTTGGTGGACTCGACGCTGCGCATGGAGCTGATGGCATCGTGGATGTAGATGCCCTGACCGGAGTCCAGCCAGCGGTTGTCGGAGGCGTCGTCCCAGGCGAACACCTCCGGGGTGTTGGCCCGGCTGTAGAACTCCTGGGCGAACTCCAGGAACTGCCGGAACTCCGGCTTGTCCACGGCGATCGTCTTGCCGTCCGCCTCGACGATGCTGGCCCCGAAGCTGTACATGACCGCGCGCCAGTTGTGGTTGGAGTCGTTGCAGTGCGAGATGGCGAGCCCGGCGGCGTGGCCGTTGCTCTTGCCCACGGCCGCCATGTTCATGTAGTCGTTCCAGGTCTTGAGCTTGTCCAGGCTGAAGCCGTACTGCTGGACGAGATCGGTGCGGACGATGGGCATGATGGCGATGTAGAAGTCGACCCAGCCCAGCCAGCGGCCGTTGACGTAG
>DASRBU010000598.1:0-3639 GCA_035653475.1 Candidatus Dormiibacterota bacterium
GTTGGAGCAGGCCCCATCTGGCGAGGAGGTGATTGGGGCACTCTCGGAGCTAGGTGAGCAGTTGCCCAGCGCGGTGTCGTCGTGAAGGTCTACGAGTTCTCCCCTCCCGAGAAGTTCGAGCTGGTGCATCCCCTCGACGACGAGGGCTGGGAAGCCTTTCGGCAGCTCGACGGCACCCCGAGGGCGATGACGTGGAGGCCGATCCCGGTGCGCCTGGTGAAGAGGAGCGAGCACGGCTGGCCCTACGCCCAATCGGACATGCCCTGGCTGGAGGAGTTCCCGACGGTTCCGATCTTGCGGTGGGGGCGCTGGTGGCGCTGTGGGAGGTGCTGGAGGGGTATGGGGAGTTCCTGCCCCTGGCCTGCGAGGAGGCGGACCTGTGGGCGTTCAACTGCACCCGAGTGGTGGACGCCCTGGACGAGGGGCGCTCGGAGGTGGTGCCGCTCAGGCTCTGGAGCGTCGAGCACCGGCTGCTGGACGTTCGGCGCTACGAGTTCCGGCCGGAGGCGCTGGTGGGGGTGCGGGTGTTCCGGATCCCGCAGCTGCAGCCCGGGCCGGTGTACGTGAGCGAGGAGGTGGGGGAGGCGGTGCGGGCGGCGGAGCTGGGAGGGGTGGGGTTCAAGCTCCTCTGGGAGGGGAGCCCGTCGGGGGCGTCGGCGGCCACCGGGGCCGGCGAGGATGGATGAGACCGGTCGCTGAGGGAGAGGGTCGGGGGTTGGCCGCCAGGTAGGCGGTACCCGCAGGCCCTCCTCCGCCGGGAGGCAGGTCGCGAGGCGGTGGAGGGGTGGTGAGCGAGCTGGCCACGGACGCGCTGGGGACCCCGGCGCCAAACCTCATCCAGCCAGCTGGACACGCCGGTCTGCTGGACCTTCCAGCCGGTTTCCCGCCGGCCGGCGGCGCCGCCGGTGAGCCACAGCGGGGTGAGCCAGCGCTGCATGTGCGTGGGGCCGAAGCCATCGGGTGGGGAGTCGATCCCGGTGGAGGAGCGGGGTGGGGAGCCCAAGATCAACGTGCCATCCAGCCGACGTTCGGGGGGTTCGGCATCCTGGAGCCCGGGCCGAGCATGCTGATCGATATCGCCGCCGATCTCGGAGATCGGATGAGGATCGTCTTCGCCGGCAGCAAAAATGAACGTGGCCAGCCCAACGAGGAGGCAATTGCAAGTGGTGCGCCGAGCGAGGGCGGGATCTTTCACGGAATCGACAGGTGCCTCGGGGAGGTTGAGCCAGGCCGAGTACCAGCAGCCGTTCGGCCACGACGCCATGGTCCGGCTGAGCAGCGGGCCGCTGGGCGCGACACCTGCGAGGACCCGGTCCACGTGCACGCGGCCACGGCCATTCGGACGCTTCTCTGGCTGGCGCCGGATCCGGTGCTCCCGAGGGTCTCGAACGCCATCTCGGAGCCGGAGCGGCAACCGCTACCGGGCGGATGATCGGTCGCGGCACTCACAGGAAGCGCTCGACATCGCAGAGCGCGTCGTCGGCCCGGCAGGCGCACAGCAACTCGTCGAGAGCCGTGATCAGCGGCCCCAGGTGCTCACGGCCGAGGCGGTATCGGCTCGTCGGCACCAGCACGATCCCGTAGTGGGATCTGCCGCTGCTCAGGTAGGCGGCGTGGAGGAGCCGGAAGTCGCGGATGTTGTTGGTCACCCCTGCCCGGCGCTCGGTCACCGCCCAGGTCAGCACACGAGCGTCGTCGATGCCGTTCACGCCGGCCTCGACGGCGGTGACCACGTCGTGACCGCGGGCCCTCAGTTGCTCTGCGACGACCGACGAGAGGTGCTCGTCGAGGAGCAGCCTCACCCCCGCTCCAGAGCCTGCCGGCGGGCGAAGGCGGCAGCCGCCTCCTCCATCATCTCCCGGTTGGCCTGGATCCACTCGTCGACCTCCTGGCGGTGGTCGGCGTAGTAGGCGACGGCGGCCTCGACCAGCCCGGGGCGCAGGTTCAGGGTCTCCGAGGTGGCCCGAACGTCTCGTCCTTCGTCGAGGAAGACCTGGATCACCTCCCAGACGTCGGGCCCACCGAGCACCGCCGGCCGGCGGCCGGCGGGGCCGTCACGGAAGACGATGCCAGGGTAGGTGTCCATGGCCAGGCCTTCCTCGACGTAGCGGTCGGCGAGCGCGGTCTTGGGGAGGCGGAGCAGCCGTGCCCGTTGCTCGAGCCTGTCCAGGGTTCTGGGGCTTCGGGGGCGAAAGGTAAAGGTTCTGGGCATGTGTAAGACATTGTAAGCGACCGTGTGGCGCGACCTGGGTCGAGATGGGGATGCGAGAGCCGAGCGACGGGCGCCGGGGTCCGGTCGCCTTCCCCATCGCCTCCACCTGGCGGGTGCAAGGGGCGGATCGCGATGGTGGTGAACGGGGTGGTGAGCGAGCCGGCCACGGACGCCCTGGGAACCCCGGAGCTGGCCCTGGACGCTGGCGCCGACCCCACCACGAGCCGGCTGGACATCTCCTACGCCACCTCCCGCTCCCAGCCGGGGACCATGCCCACCGATCACGGCTCCAGCCGGCAGCTGGCCGCACTGCCTACGACAGCATCCCCTACAAGACCCTGCCGATCAGGGGCGTCGACCGGTGCCATGGCGCCGATCACCTTCGGCATCGTTCCGCTCGCCGGGCCAAGCCCGGGAGAACTCGATCCGGAGCCGGCACGGGCGTCCGAGGCGGCCACGGACCCGTTGCGAGCGGTCGCCGACGGCGGTGGCGAGTCCGGCCTCGACGCCCAGGTGGTCGGAGGGTCGCCGTCGGCCGTCCGTACCCTGGTCGGGATCCTGGTCCCCGCGCATCCGCCGCTCGGCGAGCGGTGGGACGCTACGCCTGGGCGGCGGACCGCGAGCAGGAACGCCTGCATCGGAGCCATCGAGGAGCCGGGAGGTGGAGGAGACCGGCGAGCGGGAGATCGCGGCGAGGTTGGAGGCCGAGGAGGTCGAGACGCGGCGGGGGCGTGGTCGGCGCGGGGACCGATGCGCAGGTCCACGCCCTGCGCAGACCGCTGGGACGGCTCGATCCGTTGCGCCAGCCGGCGGCGCGCGCCGGGGTCAGCCCCGGCCCCTCGTGCGGTGGCGGGTGCTCGAGCGGCTGGACCTCGGGGCGTCCGCAGCGGTCGACGAACGCGTCCGGCGAGCCGTGCGCCCGGAGCCGGGGCGGGTAGCCTGCGGCAGGACCGTCCGAGCGGCCCGGGCGGCCTCCCGGGCACGGTCCGCACCAAGGTCCACCGGAGTCCCGCCGCCCGTCGCCCGCCCCCGACCCAGCGTCGGCGGGTACGGGAGGGGCCGGCACGGTGCCGGCGCCGGGCCATCCGGCCCGCCTTCAGGGGACCAGGGCGGCCAGCGCCGGCTCCCGGCCCCGGATGGCCGCGTCGGGCACGTCGGTGATGAACATGTGGCCAGGGGCATGGGTGATCGCGAACTCGGGACGGACGGAGGCGATCAGCGCCTGCGGGGTCACCCCGCAGGCCCAGAACACCGGCACCTCGTCCTCCAGGGGCAGGATGGCGTCGCCCCAGTCCGGCCGGGCCAGGTCGTGGATGCCGATCGCCTCGGGGTCGCCGACGTGGAGGGGGGCGCCGTGGGCGAGGGGCAGCTCGGCGGTGACGCGCTGGGCCAGGTCCAGCTGGTCCCGGCGGATGGGCCGCATCGAG
>DASRBU010000599.1:0-2610 GCA_035653475.1 Candidatus Dormiibacterota bacterium
AGACCGACCCCGAGACCGGGACCACGGTCAACGTGGGCGTGATCTCAGGCGGAACCCGGGCCAACGTGGTGGCGGCCGAGGCCCGGGCGGAGATCGACCTCCGCGTGTCGACCCGGGCCGAGGCGGAGCGGATGACGGCCCTGATCCTGGGGCTGCGTCCCCACCATCCAGAGGCGCGGGTGCAAGTGGAGGGCGGCATGAACCGGCCTCCGATGGAGCGCACGCCTCAGGTGGCGCGCCTGTTCGAGCACGCCCGCGAGCTGGCTCGGGGCCTGGGCTTCGAGCTGGAGGAGGCGAGCGTCGGCGGCGGCAGCGACGGGAACCTCTGCGCCACGGTGAACCCGGCCGTGGTGGACGGGTTGGGGGCGGTTGGGGACGGCGGCCACGCCCTGCACGAGCACGTGCTGGTCCGGCACATGGCGCCCCGGGCGGCGCTGGTGGCACGACTCCTGGAGACGGTGGTGGAGGCGGTGCGATGACGCTCGCGCTACGGTGCGGAACCCTCTTCGACGGCACCGGCGCCGATCCCGTGAAAGGGGTGACGCTGGTGATCGAGGATGGCTGGATCCGGGACGTGGTCGCCGGGCCCCCACCGGCGGGGGCCGAGGTCTGGGACCTGGGCGACCGCTTCGTGATGCCCGGCCTGATCGACGCCCACACCCACCTGTCGATCGTCCCCGCCCGGGGCGACCAGATGGGGCAGCTGCGGGAGCGCCCGGGGAGGAAGGCCCTGCGCGTGGCCCGCAACCTGGCCCGGGACCTGGATGCCGGCGTTACCACCCTCCGGATCATGGGCGAGGAGGACTGGCTGGACGTGGACGCCCGCCAGGCCATCGCCGAGGGGGAGCTGGAGGGACCGCGGCTCGTGATCGCCACCCGGGGGCTCGCCCCCAGCAACGGTCACGGGCGGGGCCGGAGGGGCTTCGACGGGGTGGACTCGGTGCGCCGGGCGGCACGTGAGAACCTGGCGCATGGGGCCGACTTCCTCAAGGTCTTCGCCACCGGCGGGGTCGCCAGCGGCTCCGGCCTGGACCGTTCCGCCTACTCCCTGGAGGAGCTGCGGGCGATCGTCGAGGAGGCGGAGCGGGGCGGGACCTACGTGGCCGCCCACGCCCACGGCGGCCCGGGCCTGCTGGCCGCGGTGGAGGCCGGCGTCCGCACCATCGAGCACGCCGCGGTGGCGAGCGAGGCCGAGATCGAGGCCATGGCCCGCGCCGGCTGCTGGGTGGTCGCCACCTTCTCCATCCTCTTTCGCCCCGATGGCATCGAGCTGGGCGACCGGGACAACCCGGCCGTCCAGGAGAAGGTGCGCTGGGCACGGGAGACCGTGGCGACCTCGGCGCGTCGGATCTTCGAGGCCGGGATCCCGATCGCGCTGGGGACCGACAGCATGCACGGCAACATGGCCTTCGAGGTCCAGACCGCGATCCGTTTCGGCCTGTCGCCGGCCCAAGCGCTGGCCGCCGCCACCTCCGGCGGGGCGGCGGCGCTTCGGCTGGAGGGGGTCACCGGGACCCTGGCCGCGGGCCGTCGGGCGGACCTGATCGCGCTCGACGGCGACCCCCTGGCCGACCCCGCGGCGCTGGAGCGGGTGGGCTTGGTCGTGATCGAGGGCCGGGTGGTGAGAGGTGAAGGATTCCGTCGATAGCCGGCATGTGGAGTCGGAAACCGCCTGACGGGGGGGATCAAGTGCTTGAAGTCGTCTCCCCTTCCGTCCAGACTAGTGGGTGATCCCGGATCACCGGAGGAGGAGGAGAGGGTTACCTTGGCTGCCATTGCGACGTCCCGACCGACGTATGGCGAAGGGCTGGTCTCCCAGCGCCGCAACCAGATGCTGGGCACGGCCTGGTTGGCCTGGTTCGTCAACTACCTGGACCGGACCAAGACCGCGGCCCTGATGCCGCTGATCGTGGTCTCGTTGGCCATGAGCAAGGCCGACGTGGGCTGGGTCAACTTCGGCTTCTTCATCGGCTACGCCTGCGTCCAGCCCTTCGCCGGCTTCCTGACCGACAAGATCGGGCCCAAGAAGACGCTCGCCCTCTCGGTGGGAGCGTTCGCCGTGTTCACCTGGACCATGGCCCTGGTCGGCAGCTGGCAGGAGCTGCTGATCCGGAACGTCCTCTTCGGCATCTCCCAGGGCTGCGAGGTCACCGCGGGCTCCCGGCTGGTTGCCACCTGGTTCCCGCGGCGCACCCGGGGGCGGGCCTTCGCCGTCCACCAGACCGCCTACACCATCGCCCCGGTGCTGGTCCCCTTCATCGCCGTTCCCCTCGCCCAGGCGCTGGGCTCCTGGCGCTGGTCGTTCATCATCATCGCTTTCTTCGGTCTCCCGGTCCTGTTCCTGATCGACCGTTTCGTGGCCGATCGCCCGGAGCGCTCGACGCGGGTCAGCGAGCGGGAGCTGGTCGAGATCCTCGGCGCGGAGGAGGCGCGCAAGGAGGGTCGTGTCATGGACCCCGCCCTCGCCCGCTCCAACGCCGAGCTGCCCCCCGGCGAGCGCGTCACCCCGTACCGTGAGATCTTCCTCAACCGGAGCGTGGCGCTCATGTTCTGCGCTGGCTTCTTCGCCCTGCTCGCCAACTGGGGCCTGACCACCTGGCTCCCGCTCTA
>DASRBU010000600.1:0-17014 GCA_035653475.1 Candidatus Dormiibacterota bacterium
TACGGCTTCGACCTCTTCCCGGCCGTCCCTGCGGAGCTCGATCCGGCCTGGCGAGAGGAGATCCACCGTCAGTTCGAGCAGGAGTGGTGCCGGCCCCTGGAGGAGGCCGGGGTGCGCTACCGCGCCCTGGAGCGCGACGGCCGGCCGGCGGCGGTCCTCCGGGAGGTCGCCGAGGCGGAGGACGCTGACCTGGTGGTGGTGGGCCGGAGGGGCCGGGGCCGGGTCACCGAGCTGCTCCTGGGCAGCGTCAGCCACGAGCTCTCCCACACCTGTCGGCGCCCGGTGCTGCTGGTGACCGGCCCCCGGGAGCGCGGGCAAGAGCGGAACCGCGCCGGGGCCGGCGCTGCCGAGCGGTGAGCCCCTGCGCGGCTCGAGGTCCCTTTCGCCGGCGTGCGACGAGAGGGCGCTCCCTCCTTCCGGACGTGCCCCGAAGGCCCCGCTCGCTGCTCCTCCGGTCATGCCGAAGGCGGACGATCCCGGGGTCTGCCACGACCGCCCAGGTGCGCGGCCGGTCGACCTCCTGGAGCACCCACCCGGCCGAGGCCATGGCGCGGCGGTCCAGCCCCACCGGGGACGGGTCGGTCGGCACCGGCCACCGGAGGGCACCGGCAAACGAGGAGAGCCGGGGTATCCGGTGACCAGCGCGGCCCGCCGCTCTCCGTACCTCGGCGGTTGATCCAACTCCATCGCTCCCCGGCCAGGCAGACCGAGGTCGTGAGGCATCGCAACTCCCGCCCGGCACCGATCGGGCTGGACGCCTTCGCCGCCGTCTCGGCGCCGGCCGGCATGGCGGCCGGTTCGGGAGGCGCCTTACCCCTCCACCTGCTGGCGGGCAGCCCGTTCGCCGACGACACCGTGCCCGGCTCGATCCTGGGGTGCTGGTCGGGGGCAGCGCCCTGCTGGCCGGACTGGCCACGGCCTTGGACGCCGGCCGAGGCGCCGCGCTCTCGCTGGCGGTGGGGCTGGTCATGATGGGCTGGATCGCGGGAGAGTACCTGCTGCCCGACATCCGCTTCGGGCTCGCCACCTTCGACACCTGGATGCAGCCCTTCTACCTGCTGGTCGGCCTGGCCATGGCGGCGCTGGCCCTGTCGGTGCTCTCGGACAGCCGGCGGGGGCTGCGCGGCGCCGCCCGTCCCGGGTGACGGCTCCTCCCGGGCCGGCCCGGGTCGGGGACCCGCGCCGCCGAACCGACGGACTCGGCCCGGCGGGGCGCGAGGCCGCGGGCACCTCGGCCGGGCCATCGTGCCCTTCGGCCTGGGGACGTCCGGCCCTTCACCCTGCCGGCTTCGGGTCCGAGCCTGGAATCGATGAACGCGGTTCAGGTCGAGGCGCCGATCCGGCCGGGAGCCGATCTCGACCGTGAGTTCACGCTCCGCGACGGCCGCCGGGCGCGGTTGCGACCGATCCGATCCGGCGACGCCGAGCCACTGCGTGGTTTCGTGGACGGGCTCTCGGAGCGAAGCCGTCGGCTGCGCTTCTTCGGCTACAAGCCGCCCCTGGACCCCGAGCTGGCCCGGACCATGACCCGGGTCGACTTCCGGGACCGGATGGCGTTCGTGGCCGTCCTGGAGGACGACGCCCGGATGGTCGCGGATTGCCGGCTGTGCCGGACCTCGAACCGTCAGGCCGAGGTCGCGATCGCCGTCGCCGACGACTGCCAGGGGTTGGGGCTGGGCCGGGCTTTGCTCGAGCACGTCCTGATCGCGGCCGCGGCGGCCGGGTTCGAGGAGATCGTGGCCCAGGTTCGTTACGACAACGAACGCATGATCCGGCTGCTGCGCGACCTCGGCTTTCGCCGCGTGGGCTGGGAGCTGGGCGTGCTCACCTTCGTGCGCGCCCCCGGGGTGGGCGCGCCTGCGACCCCGACGGGAACGAACGACCCGGCGGTCGAGGGCGACACGGTCCGGTTCGGCGTGGCCGCCGGCGTCTCGAGTCGGGACCATCCCATGGACCCAAAGGCCCCGACCCCGGAGAGGTCGGGACGGGAGCCGGCGACGCCCCGGCGAGCTGCGGGCCGGGGACGGCTCCTTGAAACCCTCCCTTCCCTCTTCCCTCTTCCTCCATCTCCTCCGGGGGACCTCTCCCCCGGGGGAATGGAGGGGAGGTTCGATCCGGCCGAGGGCCGGCGCCGGGGGGCCGGGTAGCCGGGCCCCGGGGACGCCTCGCCTCCCGGACGGGGATCGGAACCCACGGTGAGAACCCGCCGGAGCGCCGATATCGGCAGGGAGCTCGGGCTCGACGGCGGGCATGGGCGAGTCGAGGCTCGTGCTGGAGACCCGCCACCCAGCCCCCTTCCGGACGGTCTCGAATCCGGGTGGCGGCACCCTGCCCATCCCCTCGTTCGTCTCCATCACCCCCACGGCCTCGGTGCAGACCACCTGCCGAGGAGCCGACCTCGCTGGTCGAGGTCCCGGGGGTCACCGTCCGCGGTCCGAGGCGCGCCACCGTGAGCACCTTCCTCCACTGGAGCGCGCCATCGACCCCCAGGAGCGAGGAACGGGGCGCTCCCCGAGGGCCAGGCCGTGGTCGTGCCAGGCGGCCGGGTGGGCGGCGAGCAGCGCCCAGCCGCCGGCGATCCGCGCCACCACGGCGCCCGGCCTACCGAAGCCGGCGCGGCTCGGTGTCGAGCAGGGAGAGGTAGGCCTCTTCCTCTTGGGCGAAGTGCAGGGTGAGGACGGCGTGGAGGCCGTACAGGACCCGGCGCAGGTGGCGCAGGTCGTCCGGGTCCGGGCCCGTCTCCGGCATGGCGGCCAGGATGCGCGAGAGCACGTTCACCAGCCGTCCGATCTCGACGTGGCCCCGGCTCATGGGCGCGGTGGGATCGCGCCCTCCGATCAGTCGGGCGACCACCGGGTACATCTCCCGGTCGTCCGAGGCCTCGTGCGGGAGCAGCCGGTCGACCAGCTCCCGTTGCACCGCCTCCAGCTCGATGCGCACCGCCGCCGGGGGCAGCTGGTCCAGCCGATCCGCCAGCCGGCGGACGCGGTCCACCATCGGCATCAGCTCGCGATGCTCCCGGCCCAGCCGGGCGGTCACCTCCAGAGCGGCGACGTCGACGTGGCCGGCGCGCTCGCCCAGCACCCGCAGGGCGTTGAGGATCACCAGCACGTCGATCCCCTCCTGGAGGATAGCGCCGGCCACCGGGGGCAGGAACCCGAGGGCGGCCACCACCATGGCCGTCAGGGACAGGCCCATACCTACCACCACGCTCTGCAAGGCGATGGCCCGGGCCCGGCGCGCGATCCTCAGCCCCTCGGCCAGGCGATCCACGCGGTCGACGGTCAGGACCACGTCGGCGGCCTCGGAGGAGGCGCTCGCGCCCCGGACCCCCATGGCCACGCCCACGTCCGCCACGGCCAGGGCGGGGGCGTCGTTGATGCCGTCGCCCACCACCACGGTCAGGCCGTGCTCCCGCTCCCGCAGCACCGCCTTGACCTTGTCGGCCGGGCTCTGCTCGGCCAGCACCTGGTCGGCGCCCACCGCCGCCCCGACCAGCTCGGCCACGTCGGGGTGATCGCCGGTGGCCACCACCACCCGCCGCACCCCGGCCCGGCGCAGGGTCCTGATGGCCCGGGGCGCGTCCCCCCGAATGGGGTCCTCCAGGATCAGCGCGCCCCTCAGCTGATGGTCGACGGACACGAACACGCTCGACGAGCCGTCCATGGCGACCCGGCGACGCACCGCCCAGGCCGCGGGCGGCAGCTCGCCCTCGCCCACCAGCCACCGCGCCTTGCCCAGGGCGACGCGGTGGCCGGCCACCGTGCCCTCGATGCCCTGCCCGGTCTCCTCGTGGACCTCCTCCGGCATCTCCAGCCGGAGCCCTCGATCCCTGGCCGCGGCCACGATGGCGGGCGCGAAGACGTGTGGCGACACCTGGTCCAGCGAGGCCGCGAGCTGCACCAGCCGGTTCGGGTCCTCGGTCCCGAAGGCCTCCACGTCCGACACCCGGGGCGAGCCCACGGTGAGCGTGCCGGTCTTGTCCAGGAGCACGGTTTGGGCCCGGGCCAGCGCCTCCAGGGCCCCTCCTCCCTTGACCACGATCCCTCGCCGCGCGGCCCGGGAGATGCCGCCGACGATGGCCACCGGCACGGCCAGGATCAGGGGACAGGGAGTGGCCACGACCAGGACCGCCAGCGCGCGCACCGGGTCCCGGCTGGCGATTCCGGCCGCGGCGGCGATGGCCAGGGTGAGAGGAAGGAAGACCGCCGCGTAGCGATCGGCGAGGCGGACGAAGGGAGCCTTCGAGGCCTGGGCCTCCTGCACCAGGCGGACGATGCCGGCGTAGGTGGACTCGGCCACCGTCGCCGTCGCGCGCAGGTCGAACGGTCCTCCGGCGTTGACGGCGCCGCTCCTGACCAGGTCGCCGGTCCTCCGCTCGACCGGACGTGACTCCCCGGTCAGGGCCGCCTCGTCCAGCACCGCGATCCCCTCCGCCACCACCCCGTCCACCGGCAGCACCTCTCCGCTTCCCATCAGCAGCAGGTCGCCGCGCCGCACCTCCTCGGCCGCCACCAGCTGCAGGTCGTCGCCCCGCCGTACCCGGGCCATGCGGGGAGCACGGGCCAGCAGCGCTCGCAGCTCCCGGCTGGCCCGGCCCTGGGCATAGGACTCCAGGGAGAGGCCACCCGACAGCATCAGGGCCACCACCGCCCCGGCCAGGGGCTGGCCGAAGGCGAGGGCCCCGCCCATGGCCAGGAGCGCGATCACGTCCACCCCCAGCTCGCGGCGGAGGAGGTCGAGCAGGACGGAGATCGTCAGTGGGATCAGGGCGATGGCCGTGGTCACCGTCCAGGCCAGGTCCGCGATCCCAGGCCTTCCCGACCACCAGGCGGCGACGCCGGCGGCCAGCCCCAGGGCGACACAGACGAGCACGAACCGAGAGCTACCCAGCGTCCTCCGGTAGAGTCCGAGCAGGCCGGGCCCGGCTCCGTCCATGCCTCCTTCCCCCACTCCGTGGGCCGGGCGCGATCCGGGGCTCGACGGCGATCGGACCGCACCCCGGAGACGTTCGAGCACGAGACCACGTTACCGGCGACACCGACGGACGGTCAGGGCCGTCGGTCACCCCGCCGCTCGGCCTGCCGGCCCGGCGGGAGGGGCGGTCGGGACCGAACCGCCGGCTGCGGGCTCGGGGACCGCGAACCCTGGCCCCGTCGGAGGTCGGCCCTTCGAAGCCGCGGTTCGCCACGGGTGGTCGGATGGGCCGCAGCCTCCGCTGTCGGCCCGAGCCCGGCCCTGATGTCCCCGACACCGGGTGCGGCCACCGTGGCGGCCCTACCGAGGCGGCCTCGGGCGGCGGCGCCGCGGCCATGGCCACCGGCTGACGGGCCCACCTCCGATCCGGCGCCGGCGGCGACACCGCTGGCCGAGTGCATCGCCAGGCGACCGCGGCCGTCTCGGGTCGTGCTCGGGGACGACCTCGCGGCTGGAGAGCCGGGGCCCGGAAAGAGGGGGCCGAACGGCCCTCCGCCATCGTGGCTCGAGATCCTACGGTGGAGGCGCCGGGAGGATCCGGCAGGACCAGCGTGGCGTAGGCCAGCTGAGCCAGAGTTGGGGCCGGCGAGTCCGGGGTATACCCCAACTCTTTTTCGTTCATTTCATGACTCATCCGATGCCGGCGCTCCGGGTCCACGGCCCCGGACGATCGGGCCGGTCCGTAGAACCGACCGCGTCCCGCACGGACCGGCTCCTCGGCCCTTCGTCCCTCCTCGCGGCGCGCGATCCGGCCCGACATCGGCCATAATCGATGGCAGGTCCGCGGGGAGGGTCTGGGAGCGTACCCATGCCGCCAGTCTCATCGGAGGCGGTCATCCCCTTGCACCGACCCCGGACGGTCGGGCCACGAGTGCGACAAGGAGGGCGTATGGACAACCCAGCGACCTATCTCCACTGGGGGTTCATCCTGATCTCGGTGCCCAACGCGGCCCTGATCTTGGGGATGATCGCGCTCTTCTTGCTCGCCCTGCTGGCTCCCTTCCCCGGGCACCGAGGGGGGCGTTCCAAGGGGCACGGGACCGATGAATGAAACCATCGATCCGGAGGTGAGGGGGAGCTGGACCTTCGCCATCAGACGCTACCTGCTGCAGGCGCTCCCGCCCGAGCACCTGCTCCCGGAGCGCCAGCCGGCCTTCGTGCGCTCCTGGACCTACGTCCTCGGTGCGATCACGCTGGCATCCCTGGTCTGGGTCGTGATCAGCGGCGCGGTTTGCGCCTTCTTCGGTCCCCAGTGGTGGCACGTCTCCCCACAAGGCAGGTTCTTCAACAGCCTCCATTTCTGGAGCACCCAAGTGTTCTTCGTGTTCATGGTGCTCCACCTCTGGGCCCAGTTCTTCGGAGCCGGGTGGCGCGACGGCCGAGCCCTGACCTGGATCACCGGCGTCCTGCTTTTCGTGCTCAGCATCGGGACCGCCTTCACCGGTTACCTCTCCCAGGAGAACTTCGACTCACAGTGGATCGGCGTCAACGCCAAGGACGCCATGAACGCGGTCGGCATCGGCGCCTTCTTCAATGTCCTCAACTTCGGACAGATGTACGGGCTACACGTGTTGCTGCTGCCGGCTGGGCTCCTGCTCTTCGTCGCCGTGCACATCTTGCTGGTGCGCATGCGCGGGGTGGTCAGGCCGCTGTCGGAGGAGACGCGATGAGCGCCGCCAGGGACCAGGAGACCTACTACGCGGGCGTGCGCATGGTCCCCTACGACCTGATCAAGGAGCTGGCTCTGGCCCTGCTCGGGACCGCCATCCTGACCCTCGTTCTGGCCGCGGTTCTCTCCTCGCCGGACGTCCCTCCGGCTACCATCCAGGGCTGGGCCCAGGCCGACCCGATCGGGTTCGAGGGCACGGCCGTCCAGGAGCTGCAGGGCCAGAGCACCAGCGCCCAGTACGGACCTCCCTACAACCACGGCACCGGCTCGGTGCAGAGCTTCGGGTTCATCCAGCCCCAGGAGTGGGCTGGCGTCCACCTTCCGGTCGATCCGGCCCGGGACTTCGTCCTCCAGCCGCTCCAGACGGCGAGCGCCGGCAATCCGCAGCTGGCCTCGGCCCTGGCCCGCTATCGGGTGGCTTCCCCCAGCCAACGCTCAAGCTGGCTCGGCGCCTACGCCCACGCCCTGGACAAAGCGACGGTAAGGGATGGCCAGGTGGTGGTCCCGCCCGGCGCCTACGGCCCGGTGGCGGAGATGCTGGGCAGCCTGCTCACCATCGCCCGATCCGGCGGCCTGGACGGCCAGCTCCGCTCCAGCACCCGCTTCTACCAGACCGACTTCACCCGTCCCCTGCTCTTCCTGGGCGACGGGGACTACTTCGCCGGCCTGGCCGAGAAGCAGCATCTGCTGAGTAGCCAGTGGGGGGTGATGAACGAGACCGGCAGCTACCCCGGCCAGACCTGGCTCTGGCTGTACACGATGTGGTATCAGATCCCTCCCTACAACTCCTCGTCCAGCGCCGACCTGCTGGTCATCCTCACCATGGGCGTGCTCACCGTGGCGCTGGCCCTGGTGCCCTTCATCCCCGGCCTCCGGGACATCCCGCGCTGGATCCCGGTGCACCGCCTGATCTGGCGGGGACCGAGTCGGTGAGGCAACGTGCGCGCCGCCGGAACCGGTCCGATCCGACCGGCGGCCGGCGGGACGGACGAGGGACCCGCACCCAGCGGGGCCGCTCTCGCGGGGGCGGCCCCGGCCCGTGGCAGGCGACCGTCGCCATCTCGGCCACGGTCCCGCGCCGCCCAGGCCATCCGTCTCTGGACGGCCCGGCCGGGACGACGGATGCTGCGCTCGAGGTGAGTGAGGTGCGGGATACCAACCGCGGATCGACGGAGGGGGCAACCCTCCTGGTGGAGGGCGCGGCCGCTACGGCCATCGATCTCCACGCCAGCGGCCGCGCCTGCGTGGTGCGGAGCCTGCCCGAGGCGGCACGGTGCCGTCCCGGGGACGTGCTGGTCACCGTCGGCGTCGACGCCGACTGGATGTCGCTCCTACGGCAGGCGGCGGCCGTCGTCACCGACCTCGGTGACCGCTACGGTCGCGTGGCGGCGCTCTGTCGGCGGCTCGGGGTGCCGGCGGTGGTGGGGACGGGCAATGCAACGGCCGCGATCCCCAACGGCTGGATGGTGACCGTCTCCTGCACTGGTGGCGCTGGCCGGGTGTTCGCGTGCCGGCCGGAACGCAGGCGGCGCGTGGCCTCGACGGGCGGCCCCGGACCCCGAGCGGCGGCCGGCTGAAGCCGCAGGGTCGGGCCGCGGGCCGGTCGCTCGAGGCCCGACCCGAAGGCACACCCCTCCACCGCGAACCTCGGGCGCGGGGACCGCCGACCTCGACTCAGGTTCGCGGGACCCTGAACCGACCGCGAGGCGCGGGGACCTTCGACCGCCGTTGACGGGCCAGCCAAGCGGTCACGGCCAGCCCCAGGACGACCAGGCCCGAGAAGACCAGGAAGCCGCGTTCGTAGCCGATGGGTCCGGTCATGGCGCCAGCGATCGAGCCCATGATCGGCGGCAGCACGAAACCGCCCAACGCACCCAGGCCACCCACCCAGCCCGAGGCCCCGCCCACGGCATGGGGCACGAAGCGGGGCAGCAGCTTGAAGACGATGGCATTCTGCAGCCCCATCCCCAGGGCGATCCCCACCAGCGCCGCCAGGGAGAGACCGAAGCTCTGGGAGAAGGCGGCGACCAGCGAGGCCACCAGCATCAGCGCGAAGTTCCCGGCCAGGGCGTAGCGGATGGAGAGACGATCCGAGAGCAGACCGCCCGGCACCCTGACCAGGGCGGTGAGCAGCGAGAAGACGAGGGTGAGCAGGCCGCCGGTGGTGAGGGAGACGGCGTACACCGCGTGCCAGTAGGTCGGCAGCCAGGCGGTCAGGGCCAGGAAGCCTCCGAAGGAGACGAAGTAGAAGAACACCAGCGCCCAGGTCGCCGGCTCCCGGGCCGCCAGCTCCAGGCCGTGCCAGGTCGACCCGGAGGGCACGGGCCCGGCCTCCAGCTCCGGCAGCCGGGTCGCCTCGATCCCACCTCCCCACCGCCGCAGCTGGAACCAGGGAGCGTCCCGGATGAACCAGGCGTAGACCACGGTGATGATCAGCAAGGCCAGGAACCATAGCCCGTAGGCGCTGAGGAGGCCAAGCGAGCCGGCGGCCACCGGTAGCAGCCACGAGGAGAGGCCGGGCGAGGTGTTCCCCAGCCCGGCGAACACCCCTAGCGGGCCGCCCTGCCGTTCCCTCGGGAACCAGTAGGAGACCTGGGCGATGCCCACCGAGAAGGTGGCGACGCCGCAGCCGATGAGCCCGCCCAGGGCCAGCAGGAGGGGAAAGGTGCCGTCCATGCGCTCGGGGTAGGCGGTCCGGAGCAGGGTCAGGAGCCCGGCCATCCCCACCAGGGTGAGGCCCAGCAGCAGGGTCAGGGGTCGACGCCCGCCCACCCGATCCACCCAGGCCCCGAACGGGATACGGAGCAGGGAGCCGGTGAGGTTGGGGATGCTGGCCAGGACGCCGGCCTCCAGCGGGGTCAGGTGCAGCAAGGAGGTGAATCGGGGAACCATCGGGCCGAAGATCGCGACCCCCGCGAAGCCGCCGAAGAAGGCGAGGGTGGCGAGCCCGAGCGCCCTGCGACCGCTGCCCTCGATCCGGATCTCGGATTCGACGCTCATCGGTGATGCCTCCCGTGGTCGATGATCGGTTCGGGCCCACGGCCCACCCGCCGCCGGCCGCGCGTCTCCCTCTCGAGGCTCGCCGCCTCCCGCCGCCGGCTCAACGGACCAGAGTCCCGGAGAAGGGAGGACCGTGACCCACCTTCGGAGCCGGGCGTCGAGGCCGGAACCGCTCCGCGAGGGGCCACGCCAGGGACGGTCGGCGGGAGGCCGGGGGGCCTGACGCGCCCGCTCCCGGGCACGACGGCCCTCGGATCGTGGGCCGGGCCGTGGACGAAGGTCCCGGGACGGCCGGGACCGTTCCCTGCTCCCCGACGGTTTCCGGGAGCGGTGCACCGTCCGCTCTGCCACGACCTCCCCGCTGCTGGCGCCGGGCAGGGGGGTCATGCTTAGGTAGGGAGGGTGGCGTGGTGGCCCCGGGTCGTCCAGGAGGAGGCTGATGCCGGATCGGATCGACGATGAGATGGAGCGGCTCTCGCCGCCCGAGTGCTACCGGCTGCTGGCCTCGCGGCGGCTGGGACGGATCGGGCTGGTGGTGGAAGGGCACCCGGAGATCTTTCCCGTCAACTACGCCCTCCTCGACGAGCTGATCGTGTTCCGGACCGCCCCTGGCACCAAGCTCGAGCACTCGTTCATGGAGAGCGCGGTCTTCGAGGTGGACGACGTCGAGGAAGACGGCGCCTGGAGCGTGGTGGTGAAGGGCATCGTCCAGGAGCTCGCGCCCGGAAGCGCGCTGCTGGCCCGGGCGCAGCGGGAGCTGGAGCTGCGGCCCGACGCGCCCGGAGAGCGGAGCCACTGGCTCGCCGTCCACCCGATCGAGGTCACTGGCCGCCGGTTCTGAGCGCCTCGGCCGGGGAGGCACGGCCGGGGCTCCAGGGACTGCGCGCTCCTCCAGAACCCCGGCCGCCACGACCCTGCCGCCCTCGGGGCCATGGGCCCGAGGCGGAGCGGGCGGCGGTAGGTCGACGGGCAGGACCTTTGGCCCTGGGGACCACCCTCCTCCGCGGCCAGACTCGAATCGGATCGATGTTCGTCGACAAGGAGGGTTTGGTTCGGAGATGCGACGCAAGACGTTCGACGCGATCCTGACCGCCGGTGGCGCCATGCTGGTGGTGGTGCTGCTCGTCGCCGGATCGCTGCTCATGTGGGGCTACAGCTTCGTCAGCTCCACGGTGCACGACGAGCTGGCCCAGCAGAAGATCTTCTTCCCGGCTGCGGGCAGCGCCCAGCTGACCAATCCTGAGATTGGGCCCTACCTCAAGCCCTACGCGGGGCAGCAGCTGGTCACCGGGCCCCAAGCCGAGGCCTACGCCAACCACTACATCGCTGTCCATCTGAAGGAGATCGCCCACGGGCAGACGTACGCCCAGGTCAGCGCCGCCGCCCAGCAGCACCCCGACAACGCCCAGCTGAGGGCACAAGCGACCACCCTCTTCCAGGGCGAGACGCTGCGTGGTCTGCTCCTGGAGGCCTACGGGTTCTGGGAGCTGGGGCAGATGGCCTTCTACGCCGCCGTCGCCTCCTTCGCCCTGGCCGCGGTGATGCTGGTGCTGGTCGTCCTCGGTTACCTCCACCTGCGCCGGGTGTCGCCCGCCGAGGAGCTCTGATCCACCCGCAGGCGGGCGACCCCGACCCCGGCGAGCGAGCAGGCCCCGGGCCCCGGTGCCGGAGCGGTCCTACCATCACCGGGGCCCAGGCGTCTCGCCTCCGAGGGGGTCGCGGGCCTCGGGCGGTGCTCACGTCACCCTTTAAGCTGACGAGGTGAGCGTGGAGGACGCCTCGAGCGGCCGAGCCACCTTCCCGGCCCAGCTGGACGTGGACGTCACGCTCCGGGACGGGTCCACGGTGCACATCCGACCGGCGGTGCCCGAGGACTGGGAGGCGCTGCGGCGCTTCCTGGCCGGCCTGTCGACGCAGTCACGGATCTTTCGCTTCTTCACCGAGATCAAGGACCTGGACTCCGTGGCCCGGCGCCTGGTCGAGGTGGATTACCACGATCGCCATGGCCTGGTCGCCTGGCGCGGCGGCGAGATCGTCGGGCACGGCTTCTACGCCCTGGAGCGTCCCGGCCGGGCCGAGGTCGCCCTGACCGTGGCCGACGCCCTCCAGGGCATGGGCCTGGGCACCATCCTGCTCGGACACCTGGCCGCCGCGGCCACCGATGCTGGGATCGCGGTCTTCGAGGCCGAGGTGATGCCGGAGAACCATCGCATGCTGGGGGTCTTTCGCGACAGCGGCTTCCCGGTCAGCGTCACCTCCTCCTACGGGGTGATCAAGGTCGAGTTCCCCACCTCGCTCAGCGAGGAGGCCCTGGAACGGTTCGAGCGACGTGAGCAGCTGAGCGCGATCGCCGCCCTGCGCTGGTTTCTGGAGCCCCGGTCGATCGCCGTGGTGGGAGCCTCGCGCCACCGGGGCACGATCGGAGGCGAGGTCTTCCACAATCTCCTGGAGTCGGGCTTTCCCGGCCCCGTCTATCCGGTCAGCCCGCACCCGGTGGTGCAGTCGGTGGCCGCCTACCCCGATCTGGGGCGGGTCCCGGGGCCGGTCGACCTGGCCGTGGTGGTGGTGCCGGCGGCGAAGGTGGCCGAGGTGGCCCGGGCCTGCGCGGCCAGGGGGGTCAGGGCCCTGGTCGTGATCTCCGCCGGCTTCGCCGAGAGCGGCGAGGAGGGGCGGGCCCGGCAAGAGGAGCTGCTCGAGATCTGCCGCGACGCCGGCATGCGTCTGATCGGCCCCAACTGCATGGGCATCATCAACACCCACCCCGAGCACCCTCTGAACGCGACCTTCGCCCCCTCCCGGCCGCCCCGGGGGCGGATCGGGTTCATGTCCCAGAGTGGGGCGCTGGGCCTGACCGTGATCGAGCAGGCCCGCCGCCTCGACCTCGGCCTCTCCACGTTCGTCTCGGTCGGGAACAAGGCCGACGTCTCCGGCAACGACCTGCTCGAGTACTGGGAGTCGGACCCGGAGACCGACCTGATCCTGCTCTACCTGGAGTCCTTCGGGAACCCGCGCCGCTTCTCGCGCCTCGCCCGCCGAATCGGTCGCCACAAGCCGATCCTGGCGGTGAAGAGCGGGCGCTCCGCGGCCGGGGCGCGGGCCACCTCCTCCCACACCGGGGCGCTCCTCGCCGCCTCCGACGTCACCGTCGAGGCCCTCTTCCGCCAGTCCGGGGTGATCCGGGCCGACACCCTGGGCGAGCTGTTCCAGGTGGCCACCCTGCTCGGCTCCCAGCCCGCTCCCCCCGGGCGTCGGGTCGGCATCGTGACCAACGCCGGCGGCCTGGGCATCCTCTGCGCCGACGCTTGCGCCGACGCCGGCCTGGAGGTGCCGGCGCTCTCGGAGCCGACCCGGCAGCGGCTGGGCTCGTTCCTTCCCGCCGAAGCGGCCACCGCCAACCCGGTCGACCTGATCGCCAGCGCCCGGCCCGAGGACTACGAGCGCACCATCCTCACCCTGGCCGAGAGCGGAGAGGTGGACGCGCTGGTGGCGATCTTCATCCCCCCGCTGGCCGGCCGGGACGGCCGGATCGCCGCCGCCGTGCGTCGGGCGGCGGGGGCCCTGGGCGGGAGGCTGCCGGTGCTCGGGGTCTTCAACCCCGAGGACGCGAGCGCGGCCCCGAACCAGGGCCGGGTCCCGGTCTACACCTTCCCGGAGGACGCCGCTCGCGCCCTGGGGCGGGTGGCCACCTGGGCGGAGTGGCGGCGTCGGCCCGAGATCCCTCCCTTCGAGCCCCCGGACGCCCGCACCGACGAGGCCCGGGCGATCGTGGCCCGGGCGCTGGGCGAGGGGGCCGGCTGGCTGCGCCCGGAGGCGGTGACCGCGATCCTCGACTGCTACGGCATCCGGCTCCCCGAGACCCGGCTGGCGGCCTCGCCCGAGGAGGCCGCGCGGGCGGCCCGCGCCCTGGGCGGGACGGTGGCGCTCAAGGCCTTTGGCCCCGGCATCGTCCACAAGACCGAGCTGGGCGCGGTCGCGCTCTCGCTGTCGGGGCCACGGGCGGTGCGGTCCGCGGCGGAGCGGATGCTGGCCCGCCTGGGCGCGGCCGGGGTGGCGGTCGAGGGCTTCCTCGTGCAGCGGATGCTCGCCCCGGGTGTGGAGATGATCGTGGGCGTGGTCCAGGACCCGCTCTTCGGGCCGGTGCTGGCCTGCGGCGCCGGAGGGACCGCGGTGGAGCTGCTCAAGGACGTGAGCGTGCGGCTGACGCCGCTCAGCCCGCCCGAGGCGGACGAGATGCTGCGGTCGCTCAAGAGCTTCCCCCTCCTGGAGGGCCATCGCGGGCGGCCGAGGGCCGACCTGGATTCCCTCCGGGAGCTGGTGCTGCGGGTGGGAGCGCTGGCCGAGGACCTGCCCGAGCTGGCCGAGCTGGACCTCAATCCCGTCATCGTCGGCCCGTCCGGCGCGGCCGCGGTCGACGCCCGCATCCGGGTCGAGCCCAGGACACCGCCCCCGCCCGGGGGCGCGAAGCCGCGCCGGCGACACGTCTCACCGTTGTGGAGCTGATCGAAGCCGCCCGCCTGCCCGCTGCCGAGGTCGTGCAGCGCCTGGGCAGCTCGCCCACGGGGCTGACCACGGCAGAGGCGTCGCGGCGGCTGGCAGAGCACGGGCCCAACGCCCTCCGTGGCCACGGTGCCCACCCCTGGCGGGTGCTGGGCCGACAACTCCAGAGCCCGCTCCTGATGCTCCTGGTCGCGGTCGCCCTGGTCAGCCTCGTCGTGGGCGAGCACGCCGACGCTGTCATCGTCCTCGCCATCATCGCCCTCAGCGTCGGGCTCGGCTTCGTCAACGAGTTCCGCTCGGAACGGACCATCGAGCGCCTCCACGCCCGCATCCGCCATCGGAGCGTGGTCCTGCGCGACGGCTCGCCGGGCGCGGTCGACGTCACCGAGCTGGTCCCCGGCGACGTGGTCCGCCTCCAGGTAGGGGACATCGTCCCCGCCGACCTGCGGCTGCTGGAGGTGCACGCCCTCGAGTGCGACGAGGCGGTGCTCACCGGCGAGTCGGCGCCGGCGGCGAAGAGGGTCCTCCCGGTGACCGTGGTGGACTCCCCCCTGCAACTGACCTCGTGCGCCTTCATGGGCACCGTGGTGGCGGCCGGCGGCGGCACCGGTCTGGTCGTGATCACCGGCCCGGCCACCGCCTTCGGACGGATCGCGGGGGCGCTCGGCCGCTCGGCGGACGAGACCGGGTTCCAGCGCGGCCTGCGCCGCTTCTCGGGCCTGCTGGTCCGCGTCACCGTGATCCTCGCCGCCTCCATCTTCGTCATCGACGCGCTGCTCCGCCGTCCCCTCCTCGACTCCGCCCTCTTCTCGCTCGCCATCGCGGTGGGGCTCACCCCGCAGCTGCTGCCCGCGATCGTGAGCGTCAGCCTCTCCTACGGTGCCGAGCGACTGGCTCGGCGCTCGGTCCTGGTCAAGCGGCTGGTGAGCATCGAGGACCTGGGCAACGTCGAGGTCCTGTTCACGGACAAGACCGGCACCCTGACCGAGGGCCGGCTGACCTTTTCGGCTGCTCTCGACGCGGCCGGCCGGCCCTCGCCGCAACCCCTGGCCCTGGGCCTGGCCTGCAACGCCGCCATCGCCGAGGGCGGCCGGGTGGTCGGGGGCAACCCCCTCGACCGGGCCCTCTGGGCGGTGCCGGGTGCGGCCGACCTGGTCGCGGGCGTGCGTCGCCTGGACGAGGTCCCCTTCGACCACGAGCGCCGGCTGATGTCGGTCCTGGTGGAGTGGCCGGGGAGGGGCCGTCTGCTCCTGAGCAAGGGCGCGCCGGAGGCGGTCCTGGAGCGCTGCGTCTCGACCCCGGAGCCGGTCCGGGCCGCCCTGGACGCCGCCTTCGCCGCCGGGGCACGGGTGGTAGCGGTGGCCTCCCGCCCCGCCCCCGACCGAGAGGCGGTGGCTGCCAGCGACGAACGCGACCTGGAGCTGGCCGGCCTCCTGATCTTCGACGACCCGATCAAGCGCGACGCCGCTGCCGCCCTGGCCCGGCTGGCCCGGCTGGGGATCGAGGTCAAGGTCGTGACCGGGGACAACGACCAGGTGGCGCGGCAGACGTGCCTGACCCTCGGTCTTCGCGTGACGGGGGTGTTGACCGGGAGCGAGCTGGACCGCATCGACGACCGGGAGCTGGCCCGTCGCCTGCCCCTGACCACGATCTTCGCCCGGGTCACGCCCGAGCAGAAGTCCCGCATCCTCCGTGCCCAGCGGCGGCTGGGTGCTGACGTCGCCTTCCTGGGCGACGGGGTCAACGACGCTGTCGCCCTCCACGACGCCGACGTGGGCATCTCGGTCGACTCGGCCAGCGACGTGGCCAGGGAGGCGGCCGACGTGGTCCTCCTGGAGAAAGACCTGGACATCCTTGCCGACGGGGTGGTCGAGGGCCGCCGCATCTTCGGCAACACCATCAAGTACGTCCTGATGGGGACCTCCTCCAACTTCGGGAACATGTTCAGCGCCGCCGGGGCGTCGCTGGTCCTGGACTTCCTCCCCATGACGGCGACCCAGATCCTGCTCAACAACTTCCTCTACGACGTCGGCGAGATGACGATCCCCACCGACCGCGTGGACGAGGAGCTGCTGCGCCGTCCCGCCCACTGGGATCTGGGCATGATCGAGCGCTTCATGGTGGTCTTCGGCCCCATCAGCTCGCTCTTCGACTTCCTGACCTTCGGGGTCATGCTGTGGGGGTTCCACGCCCACCACGCGCTCTTCCAGACCGGATGGTTCGTCGAGTCGCTGGCCACCCAGACCCTGATCATCTTCGTCATCCGGACCCGGAGGACACCGTCCTTCCGCAGCCGTCCCAGCCTGGCCATGGCGGTCACCAGCTTGGCCTGCGCGCTGGTCGGCGCCGCCCTGCCCTTCACGCCTCTGGGCACGCCGCTCGGCTTCACGCCGCTGCCACCACCGTTCTATCTGGCCCTGGGGGCCATGGTCGCCGCCTATCTGGTCATGGTCGAGGCGGCCAAGGTCGTCTTCTACCGGTGGGTGGCACCGCCGCGGCCCCTGGCGACCCCGCTGCCGCGGCGAATCCGGGTCGTCCGTCGCTGGGCGCTGCGCTGGACGCACCGGCACCACCGGCCGGGCTCACCCGCGGCCGGCGTCCCCCATCCCTAGTCGGTGCGGCCCAGCCTTCCTTCCCCGGCAGGTCTCCCGGGCACCTGGTCGTGCCGGCCACCGGGCTCCCGACGTCCGGGACCATCGACCCTTGGCCTCGGAGTCACCCCGCCCCAGGCTGGAGGGGTGAGCCAGGCACCGGTTGCCCCCACCCGGGCCGTCGAGACCCACGTCTCCCACCTGTTCCTGGTCCGGGACCGCGCCTACAAGCTCAAGAAGCCGGTCCGGTTCGGGTTCGTCGACCTCACCTCGCGCGAGG
>DASRBU010000601.1:0-4540 GCA_035653475.1 Candidatus Dormiibacterota bacterium
CGACGCGTCCGTGATCGCGCTCGCCGAGCGGCTTCGGGCGCCGGCGATCGTCACCCTCGATCGCCGGCATTTCGCCGCGGTCCGACCCCGTCACCGCAACGAGTTCGAGTTGCTTCCCTGACCGCCGGCCGCCCCGCCGACGCCGTGGGATCGTCCTCGGCCGTGGAGGAGCGGAGGGGCTCGATCGGGGGCCGAGCGCCTCAATGGAACCGGAAGTGGGCCGGCCCGCGATCGGCGCGACCGTCGATCCGGTGCTGCGACGGGCGGTCGATGGGGGTGTGGCCGAGCACGAGGGGCTGGACCGTGGCCAGGTCATCGACCGGAGGCTCAGGGCCGGGGTGGGATCGGCCGGCCGAGGGGCGGTGGCGTCGGTTCGCTCCAAGCCGATGGGAACCGAGGAGGAGCGGTGCGCCCGGCGCCGGATCGGGCGCGTGGCGACGACCGGGTGTCGCCGAGCGGCTCCGGCTCCGGGCGGGTCGAGCTGCCCGTGCGGCGCGCGTTGCCCCTCGAACCGCACGACGCGGACGGGGAAACCACGCCCGGGGTGAGGTCTCGGCCGTCCAAGCGTGTTTCGGATATTACGTTTATGGCCGCTGGTGCTCATACTGTTGTCGTGAGACCGGCAACCCTCGATCGGCTGACGATCCCTGACGACGAGATGTCCGCGAGCGCCGCCGAGGCCGCGGCCAGGCTCGCGTCCTACCTGCGGGAGCATCCGGTTCCCCCTGGGCCTGCCGGCCGGGTCGTGCTCTGCGTTCCCGACGTGCCCGAGGTCAGGGTAACGGTGCCCATCGAGGCCTTCCGGCTGTTCATCGATCTCCTCGACCGGCTCTCTCAGGGCAGCGCCGTCACCATTGCCCGATACGACCACGAGCTCACGACCCAGCAGGCCGCGGAGCTGCTGAACGTCTCCCGGCCGTACCTGGTGAAGCTGCTGGAGAGGGGCGAGATCCCGTTCAGGAAGGTGGGCTCGCACCGTCGCGTGCTCCTGCGCGACGTGCTCGACTATCAGCGTCGGGACGACGCCCGACGCGACCAGATCCTTCGTGAGCTGATCCGCGAGTCAGAAGATCTCGGCTTGTACGAGGACTGAGCGAGCCGGTGGCCTTCGTCGCCATTTACGACGCATGCGTCCTGCACGACGCGCTGTTGCGCGACCTCTTGATCCGACTGGCGAGGAAGCGGACGCTGAACCTCCGCGCTCGTTGAAGCGAGCAGGTTCTCGATGAGATGGTCGACGCCGTTCTCAGGAGCCGAACGGACCTCGATCCCGGTCGACTCGTCCGAACCAGACAGCTCATGTGCCAGGCGGTGCCCGACGGTTTGGTCACCGGCTTCGAGCCGCTCGTGGAGAGCCTGTGCCTGCCCGATCCCGGTGATCGCCATGTGCTGGCCGTCGCGATCAAGGCGGGCGCGCAGGTGATCGTCACGTACAACCTTCGCCGTTTCCCTCTCTCGGCTCTGGAGCCGTTCGATATCGAGGCCCAGCATCCCGATGACTTCCTCGTGAGCCTCCTCGACCTGGATGAGGCCACCGTGGCCACCGCCTTCACCGAGCTGTTGGCCAGCCTTCGGAAGGGGACGAAGACCGGCCCGGAGGTGATCGATCGCTTGCGAAGGCGGGGCCTCGTCCGCACCGCGGAGCGGCTCGGCCGATCCATGATCTGATAGCGGAGCGGAGCCCGAACCGATCGAGCCGGTCATCGACCTTTCTCGAGGGGTTCTCTGGGGTGGTGCTGATCCGCAGAGAGCCGGACTCTCTTGGGACCCGGGCTCCCGAGGGTCATCCGATCCCGGAGAAGCCCGCAGGGAGGATCACCTGTCGAGGTTGAAGGTCAGAACCTGATAGCTCACCGCAGTGGAGAGCAGGGAGGATGGTCTTCGTCTCGGTGACGTGGGGTGACCTAACCTGGGAGAGCCGATGCCTTGAGGTTTGCGGGCATGGGTGCCCTCCACCGACGTGCCGAACCGTCGACGTGTGACAGGGCGGGTCTGCGCGGTGGAGCGGACCTCCCTGGCGTGCTGTGGAGCAGGTGGAAGCATCAAGGATAGAACGCAGACGGAACGGCGGAGCCGTGGGAGGACGAAGGATCAGTGGCCCGGAGCCGGGCGGCGACGGGCCGACGGCAGGGGAGTTTAGGTTGTCGATGGGCCATCTTGAGGTTCGGCTGATGGCCAGCTGAAGGCGCCACCTCGGGCCTGCTTGAGCCATCCCGAGCGGCGAGCGCCCTGCCCCGGTTCGGGCCTGGCGCCTGCGGAGGGGCTCGCCCTCGGTGACCACCAGGATCGGGTCGGGAGCCGGCCACCTCCGGATCGGGGGATGGTCGACCGGTGGTGGCCATCGCCGATCCCAAGGCCGGGAGGGGCGGCCGCCTCGCGACGACATCGGCCGACTCCTGCCGCCGTGGCCTGCGGCCGAGAGCGCCGGGGGCCGCCGCGGGCCGGGAGACGTGATCCGGCCCTCGGAGACGTTCCTGTGGATCGAGACCGACGATCGGCCTGGGCGAGCGAGAACCCCTCCCGTTTCGGAGGCGGCGAGCCCGTCGGGCATCGCCGGACCGGGCCGTGCCGGAGCCGAGCCTCAGCCGCGTGAGGCGGCCCCGATCGCCTTCAGCGACCGCTGGATGCGGTCGCGGTAGGGCTGTAGCAGTTGCGCCTCCTGGCGATCGGCGAGGTTAGGATCGTAGCCTGCCATGGTCTTCTCGTCCTGGTCGAGCTTCGAGCTCAGCTGGTCGACGGTGCTCAGGTCGTGCGCTCGTGCCGCCTGGAGGAACCGCCCCAGGTCGGTGACCAGGGTCGCCAGGGTCGCGATCTCGTCCCGGAGCACGGCGGGGAGGGGTGTCGCCCTGGACTGCTGCACCAGCTGCTGAGCGCTAGCCTCCAGCTGGGGATCGTCGGCGAGCGCCCCCGAGATGTCGTTCCGGTCCAGCCGTGCCGTCAGCTGGAGCAGCGCGCCGAGAACCTCCAGGATCGCGGAGACCACGCGCAGCTGCTGGTCGCCGGTCTGTATCAGGTCCCGCGTCGCCCCGAGGGCGTCGGCGACGTGCCCCAGGCGGTGGCGCTCGTCGTCGAGCAGGGAGCGATAGGGCACCAGGAGGGGGTTGCCGGCCTGGGAGCGCAGCTCGGCGTCGGCGCTCTGCAGCCGGTGGAGGTCGGCCTCGATGGCGGTCTGAGTGTGCTCCAGCACGCCTCGGGAGGTGTCGATCGTCTTCCGGGCTCGGGCAGTGTCCTGCGCGTTCTGAAGGTTCGCGGGCAGCTGGAACGCGGAGTTCAGCCCGTCCAGCTGGGAGGAGCTCCCATCCAGGTCCCTGATCACCGTGGCCACCGTGTGCTCGGTGCCGTCCATGGCCCCGCGCGTGACCAGCAAGCCGGCGCCGAGATAGCTGCCTGCGACCAGCAACGACGCCACCACGCCGATCGCGATCCGCGCTCTCTTCCCCCTGCTCATCGTCACTCCCCCTGCGATCGAAGTGGCGCGGATGGTATCGCAACCCGGCTCGGCGTCGCGCCCTCGTCGGCGGCGGCCGGGGGTCCGGTGTAACGAGGGCGGAGTCCCCTCCGACCGCCACCCGGCAGCGAAGGGCCGAGGACGCGACGCCGACGGGGATCGGTGTCTCGGCCGAGCCGGCCGGCGCGGCGTCAGCGGTCGTCCGGGCCGGGAGGTCGCTCGGGAGGAGGCCGTCTGGCTTGCGCGATCGCGGCCCCAGTGAGATGGTATGTAGGTACGACCATAGGACCAAACCCAGGGGAGGGAGCCATGGACGGGAGAGGATGGGTGCGATTCGGGATCGCGTCGCGGCCGGCGCGGGTCGCGCTCGCGCTCGTCTCGCTGCTCTGCGCCGCCTGCGGGGCGGCGTCGTCGGGCCAGCCGGCGAAGCCCCTACAGCACGCCAGCATGCTTTGGGTGGGGGCGACGGCGTCCCAGTCCATCGCCTGGTTGGCCGAGGACGGAGGCTACTTCCGCAAGAACGGGGTGGACGTGGACCTGTCCTTCCAGTCGGGCAGCCCGACCGCGTCCGCCTCCCTGGCCGGGGGGCACGTGGACTTCGTGCAGATGGCCGGCCCGGCCGTGATCAGCTCCGACGCCAAGGGAGCCGACGAGGTGATGGTGATGGGTCTGGTCCCGGTCCCCACCTTCGTGCTCATGGTCAGCGCCGACGTGCGCACCCCCGACCAGCTGAGGGGGAAGAGCGTGGGCGTGGTCCAGGTGGGATCGTCCGACGACTTCATGCTCAGGGCCGCGCTGCAACACTGGGGCCTGAGGCCGGACACGGACGTCAAGATCGTGCCCTTGAACTCCATCCAGGGGCAGATCGCGGCCTTCCAGCAGCACCTGGTCCAGGGCCTGGTGGTCGATCCGCCCAACGACCTGCTGGCCGAGCAGGTCGGCGGCCACCGGCTGGTCCGGATCGCCGACCTGGGCATTCCCTACCAGGCGGCGGGCCTGGTCACCACCCGCACCTTCCTCCGGCAGCACCGGGCGATCGTGGTGGACGTGGTCCAGGCCATGATCCAGGCCATCCACCGCTTCAAGACCGAC
>DASRBU010000602.1:0-5440 GCA_035653475.1 Candidatus Dormiibacterota bacterium
AAGGAGCACGAGCGGGCCGCCGAATCGGCGGCGCCGCTCGCTGGGAGGGAGAGTGGCTCGGCGCCGTTGCTCTGCGCCGGCAGCTCTACGCTACCTCCGCCTCCCCTCAGCCGCCCCGGTCGGGCGCCGGGCACATAGACAAATCCTGAGGCGCGCCCGGCGGCCGGCGTCGCTCAGCCTCGGACCGCGGCCGGGGCCAGGCAGTCGATCAGCGTCCGGCAGAAGTGGGGCAGGTCGGCCGGCATGCGCGAGGTGACCAGGTTGCCATCCCTCACCACCGGCTCGTCGACCCACTGGGCGCCGGCCGCGACCAGATCGTCCTTGATGGAGAAGAAGCTGGTGAGCCGCCGACCCCGGGCCAGGCCCGCCGAGACCAGCATCCAGCCCGCGTGGCAGATAGCCGCCACCGGCTTGCCGGCGGCGTGCATCTCCCGGACGAAGCCCACCATGGCCGGGCTCCGGCGCATGAGGTCGGGCGCGTAGCCGCCCGGGATCACGACCGCGTCGAAGTCGGCGCTTCGCGCCTCGCTGGCGTCCAGGTCGACGCCGACCGGGTAGCCGTGCTTGCTGGTGAAGGTTCGGGAGCGGCCACTGCCGACCACCCTGATCTCGGCCCCCGCCTCCTTCAGCCGGTAGTACGGATACCAGAGCTCCAGGTCCTCGTAGTTGTCCTCGGCCAGGATGGCGATGCGCTTGCCCTCCAGCTCCATGGTGCCCTCCTCGGTGATCGCGGTGTGGTTGGTTCGCTTCCCGCTCGATGCTACGGCAGCCGCGCCGCGGTCAGGCGGCCGGGTCGCCCGCGGTGCCGGCGGAGCCGGCCGCCCGGTCCTCGCGGACGCCCAGGATGGCCACCGCCGCCACCAGGAAGGCCAGGGCGGCGGCCGCGAAGGTGCCCTGGTAGCCGGCCTCGGTGTGGCCGGCCGCCGCCGCGGCACCGACGATCGCGGCCCCCAGGGCCGGGGCGATCATGCCCGCCACGGCGCCGGACAGGTTCCAGAGGCCCAGGTCGCGGCCGGCGGTGTGGATCGAGGGCAGGGAGTCCACGGCCAGGGCCCAGTCCACGCTGAAGTAGCCGCCGTAGCCGAGACCGAAGATGCCCCCCAGCGCCCAGAGGGGGATGCTCCCACCGGCGAGCAGGAACAGGAGCGCGGCCCCGGCCATGGTCAGGGTGGCGGCGAACGCCAGCGGCACCCGCCGCAGCCGGTCCGAGAGGACGCCCAGGCCGATGGAGCTGGCCACGGCCACCAGCAGGGCGATCAGCGCCACCGCGGCGGTGGCCTGGACGTAGCTGCTCACGTGGGCCACTCGGGCGAAGTAGTACTCGATGAAGGTCAGGAAGAGGGTCAGGCCGACGATGAAGGAGAAGCGGGCGATGAACACCCAGGTGTAGTTGCGGTGCCGCCACGGCCTGGTCCACCTGGCCAGGAGGGCGCGTGCCCCGCCCGGCTCCCCCGCCGGAGCCGCCGCCGGCGGCTCGCGCACGGTCGCGGTCAGCAGCCCGCAGGTCGCCGCCAGCGCCAGCAGCGTCACCAGGTAGTAGGCGGCCGCTCCCCGGTCCAGGGCCTGGGGACGCGCCGCCGTGGCCGAGCCCAGCAGGGCCAGGGCCAGGCCGAAGCTGGCGGCGTTGCCCAGGATGGTCATCAGGCCGAAGAAGCCCGACGCGGCCCCGCGCTGCCGGGCCGGCACCAGATCGGCGAACAGGCCCTGGTAGGCGGCCTGGGCCGCGTTGTTGCCCACCTGCAGCACCAGCAGGAAGAGGGCGAAGATCCAGGGACTTCCGGCCCAGATGAGGCCGGCCGCGCCGAGCATCTGCACCGCCGTACCCCAGACGATGTGCGGCCGCCGCCGCCCCAGGGGGGACGCGGTCCGATCGGAGAGCAGCCCCACCGTGGGCTGGACCGCGATGCTCACCAGCGCGGCGGCGGCACCCAGCCAGCCCAGGTAGCTCGCCTGGGCGGCGCTGCCCACCGTGCCCGGCGTGACGAAGAGCAGGATCTGGGCCGGGACCACCACCGGCAGGAGGGCCGCGGTCTGGAAGTTGGTGGCGAACCAGAGCACGTTCAGCAGCGCCAGGCGGCGGCCGGGGAGATCGGCGAGGTCGGCGGCCGGCACGGGCCAAGGGTAGAGCGTGGCTCGCCTCCGGCGCGCTCTCGCCGACGCCGTCGGGCCGGCCGGAGCCCTGTGGCATGCTGAACGGCGCGGCTCGGGGCGTGCCGAGCCCAGGTCGTGTCGAGGAGGAGACGGTCATCATGTCCGAGTTCGTCGACCCGGCGCCGACCGAGGCGGGGAGCCGCCCGGCGGCTTCCAGCGGTGGCCGGCTGGCCGCGGAGGCGCTGAAGGCGGCCGGCGTGGAGACGGTGTTCGCGCTGGCGGGCGGCCACGTCATGGGCCTGCTGGACGCCTGCGTCCCTCTGGGCATCCGGGTCGTCGACACCCGTCATGAGGGGGCGGCGTCGTTCGCGGCCGAGGGTTGGGCCCTGGCCACGGGCCGGCCCGGGGTGGCGGTGGTGACGGCGGGACCGGGCTTCAGCAACTCGCTGAGCGGGCTCTTCGACGCCGGGGTCGGGAACGTGCCCACGGTGCTGCTGGGGGGACGGAGCGGGCTCAGGATGGCGGGCCGGGGCGCGGTCTCCGACCTGGACCAGATCGCGATCGCCGCCCCCGGGGTGAAGTGGGCCGCGGTCTGCTACGAGGCCGACCGCTTGCCCCGCTACGTGGCCGAGGCGCTCTACCGGGCCCGGGCGGGACGGCCCGGCGCCGTGTACCTCGAGCTCCCGGCCGACGTGCTGGCCGCCCGGGGGGTGCCGCCGAGCGGCCCCGAGGGGTTCCCCTCCCCGATCCCCCGGCCCACCGCCCCCCGGTCCGACGTCGACCGGGCCGTGGAGTGGCTTCGCTCGGCCGAGCGGCCGATCGTGGTCGCCGGCGGCGGGGCCTTCTGGTCGGACGCCGGCGAGGCCATCCGGCGCTTCTGCGAGGTCACGAGCATCCCCGTGACCACGACCAGCTCCGCCCGGGGGCTGGTCCCCGACGGCCACCCCTGCTGCCTGGGCGGCCTGGTGCACGGCGGCATCGCGCTGGCGGCGGCCGACGTGGTGCTGGTCCTGGGCAGCGCCTTCAACGCCAACCTCGGCTACGGGCGCCCGCCGCTGTTCGGCGCGGGGCAGCGGGTGATCCAGGTCGACGTGAGCGCCGACGGCCTGGGCGGCAACCGCCGCCCCGATCTCGCCCTGGTGGGCGACGTGGCCTGCGTCGTGACCGACCTGACCGAGAGCTGGAGCGACGCCGGGAAGGGGGCGGAGCGCCGTCGGAGCTGGCTCGAGGAGGCGAAGGCCTACGTCGCCGGTGCTCGGGCCGGATGGGACGGGCAGGTCGACGGGCACGAGGGGACGCGGCTGCACGCCGGGGCCGTGGCCCGCGAGGTGGCCCGGTTCGCCCGGGAGGTCGCGGGCGGCGGCATGACGCTGGTGGCCGACGGCGGCGATGCCCTGGCCTGGGCCCTGGCCTACTTCCCGGCCGAGGGACCGGGGCGGCTTTTGACCACGACCACCGCCCTGGGCTCGCTGGGGGTGGGCATGCCCTTCGCCCTGGCGGCCAAGGCGGCCCGGCCGGACGAGCCCGTCTTCGCCTTCATCGGCGACGGGTCCTTCGGCCTCTCCGCCCTGGAGATCGACACCGCGGTCCGCCACGGGCTCCCGGTGACGGTCGTGGTCTCCAACAACGCCGGTTGGGGCGACGTCCGCCACGAGTTCGAGCGCAGCCGCGAGTACGAGGGGCCGCGGGTGGCGGCGGAGCTGGGGTTCAGCCGCTACGACCATCTCGCCCGTGCCTTCGGCGCCCACGCCGAGCACGTCACCCGGGCCGACGAGCTGCGCCCGGCCCTCCAGCGCGCCTACCTCAGCGGCCTGCCGGCGGTGATCAACGTGGAGACGGACCCCGAGGTACAGTGCGCGCTGCTCCGGGTGGTCGCCGAGATGGAGTTGATGTAGCCGTGCGGGCCGTCGCCCAGGTCGAGGAGCACCGTCTGGAGGTGGTCGAGCTGGCGCCGCCCGTGCCCGGGACGGGCGAGCTGCTGATCCGGGTCGCGGCCTGTGGGATCTGCGGCTCGGACCTCAGCTCCTACAAGCGCGGGCTCTTCACCGGCGTGCTCGGGCACGAGGTGGCGGGCACGGTGGAGGCGATCGGACCCGCGGTGGAGGGTTGGCGGCCGGGCGACCCGGTGGCGCTGGCGCCGAGCACGGGATGCGGCGACTGCGACCAGTGCCGGGCGGGCGACTACCATCGCTGCATCGAGTCGCTGACCGGCGGGGGGTCGGTCCGCCCGGGCGGATACGCCGAGCTGCTGGTCGCCCCGGCGGGACGGCTGTGGCGGCTGCCGCCGGGGCTGGGCCCGGAGGTGGCCTGCCTGGCCGAGCCGCTCTCGGTGGCGCTGCACGGCATCGGACGGCTGGGATCGGTGCGCGACCGGGACGCGATCGTGCTCGGCCTGGGCTCGATCGGGCTCCTGGCCTGCGCCGGGTTGCGCTGGTGCGGGGCACGGCGCGTCTACGGCGTGGACCCGGTCGGGCTGCGCCGGGACCTGGCCCTCGGCCTGGGCGTCGAGGCCGTGTTCTCCCGGGCCAGCGACGCCCGGGCGGACCTGGAGCCCATCCCGCTGGTCCTCGAGTGCTCGGGCCGCCCGGAGGCGCTGCAGCAGGCCATCGACCTGGCCGCGCCCGGCGGCAGCGTGGCCCTGCTGGGGATCGCGATCGCCGAGGTGCCCGTGATCCCCGTCTTCTGGATCACCCGGGAGATCACCGTCACCGGCTGCATCAACTCCCGGCTGGAGGACTTCGGGGAGGCGCTGCGCCTGTTGCAGGCCAGGCCGGAGATCGGGGACATCGTGACCAGGCGGGTGCCGCTGGACGAGGTGCCGGCGACGTTCGAGCGGTTGCTCCAACCCGAGGGGGTGGGCAAGGTGGTGGTCGACCCGCGACGGTAGCCGCGCCGCCTGGCCTCGCGCGATGCGAGCGCCCGGCCTTCGGATCAGTCGTTGCGCCCGGCCAGCCGCTGCCCCGGACGCCGGTCGAAGACCAGTCGGCCGACCAGGATCTTCCCCGCCTGGTCCCTGGTGCGGAGGTCGTCGAGGACGCCGTCCAGGCGTTTCAGCACCACCAGGCCGACGATCAGGGCGCTCGCCGCCAACAACTCGGTCGGACGCCGGCTGACCACCATGTAGACCACGAACGAGATCAGCCCCAGCAGCACCCCCGGCGCCGGCTGACGCAGGATCCCGCCCACGGCGTAGAGGCCGAGGAGCGGAACCAGTCCGGGCGGGGAGATGGCGGCCAGGGCGCCGGTGGCGGTCCCGACCGCGGAGCCGCCGTGGAAGTGGAGCAGGAAGGACCAGCCGTAGCCCACCACCGAGCCCACCGCGGCGCTGGCCACGTTCCAGGGCGAGCCG
>DASRBU010000603.1:0-6385 GCA_035653475.1 Candidatus Dormiibacterota bacterium
GGAAGAGGGCGGCCGGGACCTTCACCTCCTGGAGGGCGAGCACGTCCGGGCGGTGGCGGAGGAGCAGCGCCCGAACGCGTCCCAGCCGCATCCGGATCGAGTTCACGTTCCAGGTGATGACCTTCATGCCCCCGTCACCCCGACCATGGTCGGCCTCGACGGCGCCGCTGTCCAGGGTCGACTGGGCCATGGCCGTCCTCGGCCTCGACGTCCCGGCAGGTCCGGTCGATGCTCCCCGACGACCGGGGCCGAACGGCAACCGAACGGAGCCGAAAGGCCCGTCGCTCGGCCCTGGAGGCGTCCCCGAGCCCCTCCTAGCCTGGGCTCGGAATGAGGACGGAGCCGGTCGGAGCCGGGATCAGCTCCCGCTCCTCCCGCCTGCGTTCGGCCGCCGAGGGGCAGGCCGGACCGACCCCACGGCGGTCGTGAGCGAGGGCCAGCGGGGGCTGCTGACCCTGGTCATGGTCTGCCTGCTGGGTTTGCTGACGGTGGCCGGGGTAGGGTGGCTGGCCGAGCAGCCCCAGAGCGACCAGGTTCCGGACACCTGGTCCTACGCCCAGCTGCTGCACCAGGCGCAGGCCGGACGGGTTCGCGACCTGACCATCTCCGGCGACATCGGCCTGGCCGTGGATCGGCAGGGGCGGAGCCACCGGATCGTGCTCCCCTCCAGCACCGACCGCCTCGCCCAGCAGCTGGCCGGCGAGGGGGTGCAGGTGAGCTTCCAGGACTCCGGCCTGGAGAGCGTCTCCCGGTGGTTGCTGGGCTCGGCCTTCCCGGTGATCTTCGTGGTCTTGCTGGGCTTCTTCGTGCTCGCCCGGCTCCGGGGCGGCGATCCGGGAAGCCTTGTCGTCACCTCCCCGGCCCGGCCGGCTCGGCCGGAGACCTCCCGAGTGACCTTCGGCCAGGTGGCCGGGGCGGAGGAGGCGAAACGGGAGCTGGAGGAGGTCGTCGAGTTCCTGCGCTCGCCGGAGCGGTTCACCTCGGTGGGGGCCCGTGTGCCCCGCGGGGTCCTGCTGGTCGGCCCGCCCGGCACCGGCAAGACGCTACTGGCCCGGGCGGTAGCCGGGCAGGCTGGGGTGCCCTTCCTCACCGCCTCCGGCCCGGGGTTCGTGGAGATGTACGTCGGGTTGGGGGCGGCCCGGGTACGGGCGCTCTTCGCCCAAGCCCGAGAGTGCGCGCCCTGCATCGTCTTCATCGACGAGATCGACGCCCTGGGCCGACGGCGGCAGCGGTCCGCCGGCGCCGATGGCGGTGAGCGCGACCAGACCTTGAACCAGCTGCTGGTCGAGATGGACGGCTTCGGCACCGGAGCCGGCCTGATCGTGATCGCGGCCACCAATCGCCCCGACGTGCTCGACCCCGCCTTGCTGAGACCGGGTCGGTTCGACCGTCGGATCCAGGTCGACCTACCCGACGTCGAGGGCCGGCGCGAGATCCTGGCCGTCCATACCCGGGGCAAACCGCTGGCCGCGGAGGTGGATCTGGAGGCCCTCGCCCGGCAGACGGCTGGGTTCTCGGGCGCCGATCTGGCCAACCTGGTCAACGAAGCCGCCATCGCCGCCGCCGAAGCCGGCCGACGGGCCGTCGCCATGGCCGACCTGGAGGAGGCGTTGCTCCGCGCCGTCGCCGGCCCCCGGCGTAGCGTGCAGCGACCCTCCGGCCGGCAGATGGACGTCCTCGCTTACCACCAGGCCGGGCACGTGCTGGTGATGCGGGCCCTACCCGGCTGCGACCCGGTGCGGGCGGTGTCGCTGGGCGCGCGTGGTCGCAAACTCGGCTGGATGCTCGGTCTCCCTGGCGAGGAGCACCGCTTGCTGGCTCGTGGCCCGCTGGCGGACCGGCTGGCCGGCCTCCTGGGCGGCCGCGTCGCCGAGGAACTGGTCTTCGGCGACGTGTCCACTGCGGCCGAGGACGACATCGCCGAGGCCACCCGGCTGGCCTGGCACATGGTCGCCAGGTGGGGCATGAGCCCGGAGGTGGGTCAGGTGGCGATCGCCTCCGCCCTTGCTGGCACGGCAGGGGCACCGGGAGGCCGCCCCTCCCGAAAGCTGGCCGCGCGGGCCGAGGTCGAGGTGGCAGCGATACTGGGGCGCGCCCAGGAGACCGCCAGACGGATCCTGGAGGGGCAGCGACGTCGGCTGGAGACGCTGGCCTCGCGCCTCCTGGCGACGGAGACGATCGAGGGGCCCGAGCTGGAGCGCCTGCTGGCCAGCATCGGGGCCGACCCGGCCTCGGCCCCACGCGCGGGGCGGCGGGAGGTCTCGAGAGAGGGGGGCCCCGTGGCCACCGGCCAGGCACCAAGCCCCTCCCTGGTCGGGCCCATCGGCGCTGCCGGAGGCAGCCCCCGGCGAACAGCCTGACGGCCTGGGAGACGACACTCGGCGACCTTCGGCAACGGCTTGGTCGCATCCAGGCTCCACCCGGCGGCTCGACCGGCGTGGTGGGCGTCCCCACCGATGCACGTCTGGAGCTGCTGGGCGAGCTGCCTCGGGTGCTGGCGGCCCTCGACCAGCTGGCGGGGGAGAGCTCCGCCCTCCTGGAGGAGGCTCGACCAGAGGCTGAGGCCATCCGCGGCGAGGCCGAGCCGCGGGCGGCGGAGCCGGTCGATGGGGCGCGCTCGCGGGCGGAGCAGGGGCGTCGGAGGTCGCCGCCAGGGCTGATCGGCCAACCGTCGGGCGGCTCGGCGCTGGCTGGAGGAGGCGCGGCGGGAGCCGGACCGCATCCGGCAGATGGCCGCCGAGCGTGAGCCCCGACTGGGGCGGACGTCGTCGGCTGCATCCGGGCGGCCGTCCCGGGCCGACGCCGCCATCGTCTTGTGGAGCGCCCGGATGGGCTTCGGCCCCGCCCCTGGGCGCCGGGCCTCACCCCTCCCCTGGCCGGCGGCCGAGGCCGCCTCCTCAGCGGAGATGACGGCCGCGCCGTCGGCCCGCCTGACCTGGGCGTTGGAAGGGATCGACGAGCCAGCGCTGCTGTGACGTGCCGAGGCGCGTCGGTGGCGACGAGTCGAGCAGGACTCCCTGCCGATGCTCGCCGCCTGGAGGCCCGGCCCGGCCACCGTCGCCCACGCCGGCTGCCGGAGCGCCGTCGGCCGCCGCCTTGGGTGCCCGATGGCCAGGCCGGGAAGCTGTCTCCGGGTTCGCCGCGACCTCGAGCAGCTCGCGTACCGGAATCGCATTTTGGTGAGGTGGCGATATCCGCATGAGGAGTTGGGATTGGGATCAGTGTTACTCCGCGACGGAGTCGGTGTGGGGGAGCGAGCCGAACCCCCTTCCTGGTCGCGGAGGTGGACGGGCTTCCGGCCGGCCGGGCGTTGGGCCTCGGGTGCGGCGAGGGGCGCAACGCGGTTTGGCTGGCCGAGCGGGGCTGGACAAGGCCCGGCGGCTGGCCGCCGAGCGGGGCGTCGATGTCGACTGGATCCATGCCGATCTGCTCGACGACCAGCCGCCTGAAGCCGCCTTCGACCTCGTGATGCGGCTCTACCTTCACCTGCCTTCGGCGCAGCGACGCCGGGTGCTGGAGAAGGCCGCCGTCGCGCTCGCGCCGGCGGCGATGCTGCTCGTGATCGGGCACGACCGCCTCAACCACCGAGGGATGGGGCGGCCCTCGCAACCCGCAGTTGCTCTTCACCCCGGCCGAGATCGTGCGCGAACTCTCTGGCCTGCGGATCGAGCGAGCGGAGCGCGTGTTCCGCCCGGTTGCCGGGGAAGGTGGGACGGTACGGGCCGTCGACGCGCTGGTCCGCGCCAGACGGCCGGTCGAAGCCGGCCGGTCGCCGCGCCTGGCGGCCAGCGATGGCTGAACCTGGCCGGGAGGGGCCGTCCTGGCCGTGGCCGCTGGCTGGAGGCGCCGGCGCGGCGAGGAGGCCGGCACGTCCATGCTCCGCAGACGTGCCCGGGTCGGTCGGGCGACCGTACCGTCGGCGTAGGCTCCCTTCTGGAGGATGTCCTGCCCGAGACCGCTGAGGGCGGGGCGCGCTCCTGGCGGGGCTGGCGAAGCGGACGTTCGGGCACGTGGCGTTCGTGAGATGGGGTACGGCGGACGCGGGATCTCGGTCTGGACGTGGGGACTGCGGGCGTTGCCCATGCTGCTGGTGTGGTGCGGGCTGACGGCCTCGATCGCCTTCGCGGTGGGGGGCTGGCCCGGCCGGTGGCCAGCCGAGAGCCGGCCGAGGAGATCCTTGGGCACCGCCTCGCGGCCGGCGAGATCTCCCCTGGAGACGACGAGCGGATGCTGCGTGGCCTGCGAGGTACGCCGCCTCCACCGGGTCTTCGTAGGGGCCCTGCGCTGGCCGGGCCGTCGGGCGTGCCTGGCCTGGAGAAGGGCATGGCTCGAAGCCCGGTCCGATCCCTGGTTGCAGCCGCCGCGCGGCCGGCGTGGCCGAGACCGTCTTCGGGCCGCGCCCCATCTGTGCTCAGCACCTGCCCCGCGCTCGTGAGCTGGGACTCACGGTGCGTCTGCCCCGTCCGGCGGTGGTCCACCTGGGCGGTCGGTCCGTCCCCAGCTACTGGACGGAGCGGGTCGAGGTGGTCGACGAGACCCACCGCCGGCGCGTGATCCGGCTCTCCGGCCGAGGCCGCTGGTTGCGACCGGGCGAGGCCACCCTGGCGCCGAAGGCGTCGGTCACCTCCTTGGAAGCCAGCGGGGAGGATGCCCGGAGCCTGGCCGACCCCGGGCTCGGCGACGCCCCGGGACCACGACCCTGAGCCACCGAAGCCAACACCCGGGTGGCGGAGGCACGGAGGCCCGGGGCGTGCCGGCCGCGGCGGTGACGCCGGCCCGGTCGAGGCGAGGGTCCAGCTCGTCGCCTACGGCCCGGTCGGGCTGGATCGAGCGCAGACGGCGCCCCCACGGACTCCGACCGGTGGCTGGACACGTCGGTGGGAGGCCGGGGCGCCGGACGAGCCATCCGCGCCGTCTCCCAGAGGTGCCGCCCATGCCCCTCGGGCAACCCGGGGCGACGGCAACCACGAGGCGCACCGCGGCTGCTCCTGGCCGCGTTCCCGAACGGAAAATGGGCCCAACCCACCGACCGGCCATGGGCTCCACCGGATGTCGATCAGATGGCCCTTCGACGCCCCCTGGATGGATGCCATCGAGCGGTGATGGGACAGGAGCGGGGACCGAAGACGAGCCGGAGCTGGGGATCGTCCCGAGCTACCCGGCAACCACCCGGCAGCGGTGGATGACCTCGCGGTCGAGGAGGACGGCGGGGGCCGTGGCGGTGGGACGGGCGGCCCCTCGCCCCGGGAGCGGGCGACGCCGGCGGCTCGCAGCCCGACCGCATCGCCGCTCGCGGCAGCCGGGCGTGGCTCGTCGAGGGCGGCCGGGACGCCTCCTCGACCTCGAGCTCGAGACCGCGCGGCGGACGGACGGCATCCCGCCCACCCGGCCGCCGGTGACGGCGAGGTCGATCCTGACCCGCCGGTGAACGTGGTCGCGGTCCGGCGAGCGGCGGATCGAGGATGGCCGAGCGGCCGTCTCGGCCTGGCCGAGGCGCCGTCCCGCCGACGTGGGCGCCGTGGTCGGGGTCCTCCTGTGGCCGGTGAGACGTCGGACGGGGTGCGGGATCGGGCAGTGGACCAGCCGTCGCTGGCCTCGGCGGCCGTCGCGCCGCCCCTCGAGGTCGCCGACGATCTCGACTCCCGGCTCGACGAGGCGGGCCTTCCGGAGCGCCGCGGGCTTCGAGACGTCGATCGGGTCCAGGCCGGCGCGCTCGGCAGCTCCCCCGCCGGGGCGCCCCGCGTCGGTATCGCATCGAAGGGGGGGCGGGATGAGCGGACCGCGCCGGTAGGTTGCCGGTGGGTCAGCACCTTCCGCTCCTGCAGCGGCCCGGTACGCCTCGGCGGGAGGGGGTGGACGACGAAGGCTGCCTGGACCGGCGCTTCGCTCTCCGTCGCCCGATGGAGCGACCCCTGGCCGCCCAGGACCCTCGGTCAGCGTCCAGAGCCGGATGTGCCAGGGCCGGCGTCAATCTCGGGGGCCGACCAATCGCTGGCCGGGCCGCCGGTCGAAGATCAGCCGGTCGGCCATGATCCGACCCCGGTGACTGCCGGTGCGGAGGTCGTCGAGGACGCCGTCCAGGCGTTTCAGCACCACCAGGCCGACGATCAGAGCGCTCGCCGCCAACAACTCGGTCGGGCGCCGGCTGACCACCATGTAGACCACGAACGAGATCAGCCCCAGCAGCACCCCCGGCGCCGATCGCTGCAAGGCACCGCCCAGGACGTAGAAACCGAGCAGGGGGACCAGTCCGGGCGGGGAGATGGCGGCCAGGGCGCCGGTGGCGGTCCCGACCGCGGAGCCGCCGTGGAAGTGGAGCAGGAAGGACCAGCCGTAGCCCACCACCGAGCCCACCGCGGCGCTGGCCACGTTCCAGGGCGAGCCG
>DASRBU010000604.1:0-2542 GCA_035653475.1 Candidatus Dormiibacterota bacterium
GTACCCACGAGTACCGCGGCCCTGGGTGGGAGAGCAGCACGGAGGAGGTCGTGGATTGAGCGGCGTGCGCCGGTCGCTGGCCGAGCTGGGTGAGCTGACCTTGCTCTTCGCGGCCGCGCTGCGGGGGTCGTTCCGGCGCCCCTTCTACTGGCAGGAGCTGCTGGAGCAGTGCCGGGTCGTCCTCGTCGCCAACCTGGTGCCCCTCCTGCTCACCGGCCTCGGCTTCGGGGCCATCGTGTCCCTGGAGGCGGGTCAGTTCTTCCGCGCCGCCAGCGCCGAGTACCGCCTGGGCGGGTTCAGCGTGATGGCCAACATCCGGGAGTTCAGCCCGGTCGCCACCGGCCTCATGATCGCGGCCGTGAGCGGGACCGCGATCGTGGCCGACCTGGGGGCCCGCCAGATCCGCTCCGAGCTGGAGGCGCTGAGCGTGATGGGGCTGAGCAACGTCCTCTTCGTGGTCGTGCCCCGGGCGCTGGCGCTGATGCTGATGACCGCGCTCTACAACTTCCCCATGATCTGCTTCACCACCCTGGCCTCGTTCTTCGTGGGCGTCTTCCTGGTCGGGGTCAACCCCGGGGGGTTCGTGGCCAGCTTCTGGACCCAGGGGACGGTGGTCGACGTGATCGGCGGCGAGATCAAGTGCGTGGTCTTCGGCGCCATCGTGGCCGCCATCTGCATCTTCAAGGGGGTGTCGGCCCGGGGCGGCGCCGAGGGGGTGGCACGGGCGGTGCATTCCAGCGTGGTCTGGAGCTTCCTCGCCGTCAGCGTCTTCGAGTACCTGTTCACCCCCACCATGCTGGCGCTCTTCCACGAGCAGATCACGCTGAGGTAGCGGGATGGCGATCGCGGGCCCGGGGCAGCGGCTGGGGGAGCGCTGGGAGCGGCTCATGCGCCCCTTCGACACCATGGGCGAGATCATCCTCTTCGCCGCCCGGGCCCTGGCCGGCGTCCCCGAGTCCTGGCGCTACGCCGGCGAGATCTGGTGGTACGCGGCCTTCCTCGCCCTGGGCTCGACCCCGGTGGCGCTGGCCATCACCTACTTCAGCGGTTCCGAGTGCTCGGTCGAGGCCTACTACTCGCTCCACCAGCTGGGGGGCGCCGAGTCGCTGGCCGGCGTCTTCAACGCGCTCTGCGACACCCGCGAGATCACGCCCCTCTTCTTCGGGTTCGCGATCGGGGCCAAGGTGGGATGCGGCATCGTGGCCGAGCTGGGGACGATGCGGATCAACGAGGAGATCGACGCCCTGGAGGTCACCGGCGTGCCCCCGCTTGGCTACCTGGTCTCGACCCGTCTGGCCGCCTCCCTCCTCGTCCTCCCGCTCATGTACGTCCTGGCCCTGGGCACCAGCTACCTGGCCAGCTGGATCGTGCAGCACTTCCAGATCGGCCTGGTCTCGGACGGGGTCTACTTCTCCTACTTCTGGCGCTTCTCCAACCTGGAGGATCTGGGCTTCTCGATCCTGAAGGCGGTGGTCTTCGCCGCCACCATCATCTGCGTCGCCGTGCACCAGGGCTACCACGTCCGGGGAGGCCCGGTCGGCATCGGCCGGGCGGTGGCCCGGACCATGTCCATCAGCCTGGTCATGACCGTGCTCCTGAACGCGGTCATGACCGAGATCTTCTGGGGGCACAACCCCAACCTCCCCATCCCCACCTGATGTCGACGGCGCTTCTCCATCCGCAGTCCGAACGCTCGGACCCCGGGCCGGGGGCGGTGATCAGCTGCCGCGGCCTGCACAAGTCCTTCGGTCAGCACCGGGTGCTGGCGGGCGTGGACTGCGACCTCCCGCGGAGTCGGATCACCGCCATCATGGGGCCGTCGGGGACCGGCAAGTCGGTGCTCCTGCGTCACTTCGTCGGCCTGCTGCGGCCGGACGCCGGGGACGTGGTGGTGGACGGGCAGAGCGTGCCCCGGCTGCGGGAGAAGGAGTTGCTGGCCCTGCGCCGGCGTATGGGCATGCTCTTCCAGGACGGGGCGCTCTTCAGCTCCATGAACCTGTTCGACAACGTGGCCTTCCCGCTCCGCCAGCACACCCGCAAGTCGGAGCGGGAGATCCGGGAGATCGTCATGGCCCGGCTCCGGGACGTGGGCCTGGCCGAGGCGGCGAGGCGGATGCCCAACGAGCTCTCGGGCGGGATGCGCAAGCGGGCCGGCCTGGCCCGGGCCCTGGTCCTGGAGCCCGAGATCCTGCTCTTCGACGAGCCCGACTCCGGTCTCGACCCGGTGCGCACGGCGCTCCTCTGCGAGCTGATCCGGACCATCCAGCGCGGCCGCGGCTGCAGCGCGGTCGTGATCAGCCACGACATCAAGGCGGTGTTCGAGATCGCCGACCACGTGATCCTGCTCCACGGCGGCCGGGTGGTCGACGCCGGCAGCCGGGAGGACATCCAGCGCTCGCCGAACCCCATCACCCGGCAGTTCATCGAGGGGGCGGTGGTGGGGCCGCTGGGGATGGACTGAGGCCATGTCGGGGGTGCGCGTCCGGCAGCTCCTGGCCCTGGTCGTGGCCTTCGTGGCCGTGGTCGTGACCGTGACCCTGGT
>DASRBU010000605.1:0-3171 GCA_035653475.1 Candidatus Dormiibacterota bacterium
CGGAAGCGACGTGTCTCCGACCCGGCGGCGACCACCTCGCCCGCGAACTCCAGCCCGGGCACATCGCTGGGCACCCCCAGCGGCGCCGGGTCGCCGCCGGCCACGCGCCAGAGGTCGGGGCGGTTGAGGCCGGCCGCCCGCACCTGCACCAACAGCTCGTCGCCGCTGATCGAGGGGACGGGGCGTTCGTCCACCTCCAGCCGGTGTCCGCGGATGGTCAGCGCTCTCACCCGGTGCGCCCGCCGGGTCGGGGCTCGAGCGGCCGGCCGCGGGGCTCGACCACCGGCTTTCCCTCCCGTCCGACCACCTCGCCGCGGAGCGCCGTCAGACGGGGGCAGCCCCGGCCACACCGGCCGTGCCGGGGGCTGAGCCGGTGCGACGAGTGGAGGCGGCCCTCGTCGGTCCTCCACTCGGCCTCCGGGTCCACGATGGTGAGGTCACCGTCCGAGCCGGGACGCAACGCCCCCTTCCACGGGTAGACCCGGCACGGACGTGCCGTGCCCTCGGCCAGGACCCGGCACCGTCGTTCGCGGCTGATCCGACCCGCCGTCATCGCGCCCAGCGGCACCGGCGGCAGGGTCTCCACCCCGATCGCGCCGGCCGGCGCCTCGGCCGGGCTCCGCTCCTCCTGCTCCCGGAGGTGGGAGGCGTGATCGCAGCCGACGGAGGTGATGGTACCGTCGGCGGTCCCCGCCCACGACGCCTCACGGTCGGCGGCGGTGCGAACCAGCGGGAAGACCTCGAGCCGGCTGCCCGGGCACGGGTCGTCGGCTTCGGTCAGGGTCAGGTACCGGCGGCAGGCCTCGCCCGGGACCGTGATCCCCGCCGCCTGCGCCTGACGGACTGCCCGGAGACCTCGGGCGGAGGAGAGATAGACCACGTGCGGGCGACGGCCCGTGCCGCTGGCCGTCTCCGCGAGCAGGGCGATGGTGGCCGCCTCGGCGGTGTCGGGATGGGCCGCCAGCAGGTCCGCTTCGTCCCGTACCGGCCCCTCCAGCCGCCGGGCCACCGAGTCGAGCGCTCCCCGCTCCTCGCCGTGCACGGCCAGGAGCCCGTCCGCCGCCGCCACCTCCCGGAGGAGGTCCTGCACCTCGGCCGTGTCGTGCAGCGGCAGGAGGCTCTCCGGCGATCGTCCGGCTGTCTCGTAGACCAGCTCCCGACGCTCGCGGTCGAGCGCGTGCCCCCGGAGGCCGAAATCGGCCCACGCCTGGCCCTGGTACATGGTCCCCCGAGCCACGACCGGGTGCGCGACGTCCAGGGGGGGCACGGTGTTGAGGATGTCGAAGATGGTGGTCACGCCCCCCCATACGGCGGCCAGAGTGGCGTGGACAAGCCCTTCCTCCTCCGGCGTGCCGGGGCCCTGACGGTGCACGTAGGGGTCGATGAATCCCGGGAGGACGAGGCGGCCAAAGGCGTCGATCTCCTCGTCGGCGGGCCCGGCCCGGCCGGGCTCGCCGAGCCGCGTCCCGGTGCCGTCCTCGGCGACCAGGTCGGCGGCCCGGCGGCCGTGCGGGGCGACGAGGATGTCGCCGGCGACGCGAAGACGCATGCTCAGCGCCGCATGGGCTGGAACACCGGGCTCGTGCGCAGCTCCGTCTCGAGATCGGTGACCGGGCCGTGTCCCGGGTAGATGGCCGTCCTCCGGGGCAGGCCGCTGAACCGCGCGCCGATGGAGACCAGCTGCTGGCGGAGGTCGGTGCCGGGACGCTCCCGGCCGATCCCTCCAGCGAGGAGGGTGTCCCCGGTGAAGAGGTGGTTGGCGATCAGGAAGCAGAGGCTGCCCGGGGTATGGCCCGGGGTGTGCAGCACCTTGAGCGTGAAGTTGCCGAAGGGCAGCTCGTCCCCGTCGACGAGGTAGCGGTCGGCGGAGCGCAGGAACATCTTGGCGTCGGCCACGTGGAGGCCCGTGGTCGCGCCGGTCGCCTGCTTCAGGGCATCCTTGCCGGCGACGTGTCCCGGATGGCCATGGGTGGCGACCACCCACACCACCTTCAGGCCCGACGTCTGCTGGAGCAGCTTGTCCACCGGCTCGGCAGGATCCACGACCACCGCCTCCTTGGTGGACGCGCACGAGACGACGTAGCTGTTGACCTCCCTGTCCCCTCGGACCTTGACGATGCCCAGCTTCGACACGTGGTGTTATTTACCCGATGCGCCTTGCCGCTGTCGTGATGGCGATCCTCTTCTTGTTGATCTGCCTCTGGTGGACCTTCGGCTACATCTGGCGAAGGGCCAGGGCCAGGGCCAGACGGCGCCCCTGGCAGGGCTGACCTCGAACGTACGCACCCAATGATGGGGCGCCGGAGCGGACATGGGACGGACGGTGCCGGTGTCCGGGACCCGGAGGCCCCGGTGCCCGCGCTCACGACCAGCCGTCCCAGCACGCGACGGCGGGGGCCGGGATGCGGGGGGCGGGTCGGAGGCGGTCCCCGCGCAGGTAGGCGACCGGGGTGAGGCCGGCCTGGGTGTAGGCGTCGTAGGGGATGCCGAGCACCTCGGCCACCTCGCGCTCGTAGGCGAGATGGAAGGTGGTCCAGGCCGTGCCCAGCCCACGGGCCCGCGCCGCCAGCATGAAGCTCCAGAAGGCGGGAAGGATCGAGCCCCAGAAGGCGGCCTGCTCGGCCGTGCTCGCGCCCTCGCGGAGGCGTCCCTCGAGGCAGGGGATCAACAACCAGGGCGCCTCGTGCAGGTGCTCGGCCAGGTAGGCGGCGGACGCCAGCACCCGGGGCCGGCGCTCGGCGCGGAGGTCGCCCGGGGGATAACGCGGAGCGGGCCGCGCCCGGTACGCGGCGAAGGAACGCCGGTAGCGGTCGGCGATGGCCCGCTTGCGCTCCGGATCGGCGACGAACACGAACCGCCAGCCCTGGTGGTTGGAGCCGGTGGGGGCCTGGAGCGCGATCTCCAGGCACTCCAGCAGCAGCTCCCGGGGCACCGGCCGGCTCAGGTCCAGGCGGCGGCGAACGGCCCGGGTGGTGGTGAGGACCTCGTCGATCGGGGATCGCGCGCTGCCGCCGTCCTCAGCCACCGTTGCGGTGTTCCTGCAGCTTGTCGCGCAGGGCGTCGTAGCGCTCGAACTTCTCCAGAGGAAGCGGGCGACGGGCGCGCTCGGGGTACTTGGCGGCGTGGATCGCCTCGAGCAGCAGGTCGATCTCGTCGACGGTGAGCGGGACC
>DASRBU010000606.1:0-2449 GCA_035653475.1 Candidatus Dormiibacterota bacterium
ACCTCCTCGGCGGAGGGCGGCGACGCCCAGACCCGGTGCCCAAAGGGGCTATCGTTGCGCACCCACCACAGCTCCCGACCACGTGGCCGTCCCTCCACCCGCCAGGGCGAGGCCCCGTACTCGCCGTTGTGCTGGGGCGAGGGCCAGGCCGCCTCCGCCGCCGCGCAGGTGGCGTAGACGGCCCGCCAGGGGTCCTCCCCGGCCAGGGCGGCGAAGGCCCGGGCCCGGGCCGGGAACCAGACCTTCGCCTCCGCCTCGGCCTTCTTGCCTCGCCCCCCCAAGCCCATCAGCCGTCTCTCCAGCTCGGCCACCGGCTTCTGGAGCCGCCTCCAGCGGTAGGAGGCCATCTCCAGCACCCGCCGGGCCGTGTCCAGCCGCAGCCGGCGCAGGGCCAGGGTCAGGATGGGGGCCACGACTCGGTCGGGCCCGAGGCGGAGCAGGACCTGGTCCCGATCCATCTCCAGGCGCGACGACCGCTGCCGCTCGTCCTCCCTGAGGTTGCCCACCTGCAGCGAGAGGGTCCGGTTGGTGCCCCACTGCCCCCCGCCCACGACCATGGCCACGTTCATCGCCTTGGTCCCCGGACCGGTGACCAGGAGTGCCTCGGCGCAACCGGCCAGGCCGGTGTCGGCCTCCAGGCGATCGGCGATCACCACCGTCGCGGCCTCGGCGTCCTCGGGGTCGACCTCGATCGCCTCCACGCTCCGGAAGCGCAGCTCCTCGGCCCGGGCCTGGAGGCGTCCGGCATGGTCGCGCACGTCCGCGGAGGCCACCAGCCGGAGGTGGGCCCGCCAGCTGGACACCGAGCGAAGCGACAGATGGTCGGTCAGCGCCCTCAACGCCGCCTCGGCCTGTCCCTCCGCGCTCCAGCCCCGCTGCTCCCTGAGCCCGGTCTCGCCCACCGGCAGCAGCACCAGCAGCTCCTCCATCACCGGCGGCAGGGCGTCGGGGGCGAGGTCCTGGGCCAGCGCCGCCAGGTGACCGCGCAGGCCCGGGCGCCAGTCGCGCCCATCGTGGCGCAGCTTGCCGTGGCTGGCCTCGCTGTCCAGCCGGCACAGCTCGCGGACCTCCTGGTTCTCGAGCAGGTCCCTGACCGGCCCCGGCTTCAGGTCCCGGGGTCGCCTCAGCAGCTCGGCCAGGGCACCGTGCTCCCCCTGGCGGAGCGCCCGGAGTCCGGGGTGGTCGCAATTGGGGTCCCGGAAGGCCAGCTCGAGGACGCGGGCCTCCGTCCAGGGACGGCCCAGGTAGAGCGCCGAGGAAGGGTCGCCGGCGGCCCGGACCAGGAGCGAGGCCTGCAAGGTCCGCCGGTACCAGCGCCACTCCGCCTCCGTGGTCGGCTTGCTCGCGACCTGGGCCAGGGGGCAGGGGAGGTCGGGGGCCGGGACCCCGGGGTAGCGCCGCCGCAGCTCCTCCAAGTCCTCCTCCTCCACCCCGGCCGCGGCCAGCGCCCGCCAGTCCAGGGCCTGGGCCGCGGCCAGTGCCCGCCAGGCCCGCCGCTCCGACTCCTCGAGCGTGGCCAGCTGGGCCAGCACCTCGTACTGGTGGGTGCGCACCAGCCAGGGCACCAGGCTCACCTCCAGCCGCAGCGTCTGGGGAGGGGCCAGGGACTCCCCCTCGCGGGGCGGCTGGAGCAGGCGCGGGGTCCACCCGGCCTGGATCAGGCCGAGCAGCGCCCCCGCGAAGGCGAGCTTGGCCCCGCCACCGACGACCAGCACGACCTCGTCGACCGATGCGCCTTGGGTGAACGCCTCCAGTCCCCTCCTGGTGGCGGTTCGGAAGCCCTCCAGGCCGAACTCGCGCACCTCGACGCTCCGCACCACCACGCCACGCCGGCGCAGCAGTGGCTGGACCAGCTCGGCCAGGCGCCAGGTGTCCCCCCGATCGGGCGGGTCCTGGCGGGTGGCGACCAGGAGCAGCCCGTCGCAGCCCGCCTCCAGGGCCGTGTGCAGCGGCCTCATCGCGAAGCGGCCCTCGGTCGGCGTGGTGAGCTGGGGCGGCCGGGTCAGCTCCTCCCAGCGCGACGCATCGTCGGGCAACGCCTCGAGCTTGGCAATCCCGGCCTCCAGGTTGGGGGAGGTCACGTCCAGGTCCGCCGCCCCCAGCACGTGCACGCCCAGGCGCCGCACCGTCCGCCCGTTCGACGTCCTCCGCACCTCGCTCATCGCACCCTCCCCGCCGGCGCGCTCTCCCGGCCGGCGACCTCGCTCAAGGTCCTCACATCTCGATATGGACGTCGAGAGCCCCGATGTGACGCGGCCGCCGCGCCCGTCGCCGCGCTCGCCTCCCGCGTTCCGGCGTCGCCGGCCGCCACCAGCCGGGCCACGTCCGGCTCGAAGAAGCCGATCGCATCCAGCAGCGACTCCACGGCGTCGTCGTCCAGCCGGGGAATGGCCTGCGCCTCCACCCCGTCGTACAGGCGCTCGGCCAGCTCCCTCAGCAGGGGCATCAG
>DASRBU010000607.1:0-6937 GCA_035653475.1 Candidatus Dormiibacterota bacterium
GTCGAAGCGGGTCTCCCCCAGCTCGCGGACCCAGCGCTTGAGGTCGGTGACGTTGATGCGATCCCCGGCCCAGAAGCCGACGATCCGCTCCACCTCCTCCATCCCGTGCACGTGCATTCGCTCGAAGACGAAGAGCGTGGCCTGGAAGAGGGGGTCGAAGCCCGAGCCCGGGTCCTGGACCCAACGGTAGAGGCGGGCGTACGGCTCGTCGCCCGGCCGGAGCCGGTCCGCCACCTCGCGGAGCCCGCCGGCCCGGTCGGGCAGGCGCAGCGCGTCCATGGCCGCGCGGAAGAGCTTGTGACCGTCCCCGAGCGGGGTCTCCTTGCCGACCGCGATCCGGCTGCAGGCGAACCCCTGACGCAGGCAGACGTGCTCCAGCCAGCCGAGCAGGTGGGACTTGCCGGAGCCGAAGTCGCCGTGGATCAGGAAGCCCTGGATCTGGTGGCCCAGCTCTCGCTCCGACGCGACCTGGCTCAGCAGCTCGAGGAACCGGCCCTCGATCTCCGTCTGGTCGGTGTCCAGCCGGGTGACGGCGGAGCCGTTGGGGACCCCGGCCCGCAGCGCCTCGATCGCGCGCCAGTCGCCGATGTCCATGTCCTACCCCCGTACCCTCAGCATGGGCGCCAGGGGGTTGGGGCGGTTGCCGCCGCGCACGTCGTCCCCCAGTCGCATCTGCAGCGCCGGGTAGGCGCGCAACCCGCGCCGGTCGTCGTCGAGGAACTCGCGCACGGTGAGCACGACCAGCAGGCAGCCGGTCACGTCGTCGGTCTCGTCGATGAACTGGCGCACCGACTCGTACATGTCCATCGCCGCCGACCGGGAGTAGCGCGGGCCCTCGTCGGGGGGAGCGGCGACGGCGTACCTGGAGATGTCCAGGGTGACCAGGAGGCCGGGGCGTCCCGCCTTGCGGATGAAGGTGGCGGCGGAGTTGAAGATGGCGCGGGCGTTGTGTCGGTTCACCGCCTGGAAGATGAAGGTGTCGCGGAGCAGCCCGATGCGGGGCAGCTCTTGGCGCAGCCAGGCCTTGACCCGCTCCGCCCGCTCCTGCTGCTGGGGATCGGGCATCAGCAGCGCCCGGCAGAGCTGGACGGCGGCCAGCCGGAACTCGCGGCAGAGCGCGTAGTCCTGCATGATCTCCCGGGTGAGGAGTTCCCGCACCTCCTGGAGCACGAGGCGCTCGTCCAAGTCCCTCCGCTCCGCCAGGGCGCCGGTGTCCAGGCGCCCGTCCTCGGGGAGGTCGTAGCCGCGCCGCCGCAGGGCCGCCCTCAGCAACCCCGCCGCCAGCTCATCCCAGGGGACCTGCCTCGCCACCTCGGCCACCAGGCGGTCCACGAGATGGGCTCGACAGACGGCGGCGTCGACGTGGGCGACGACGAAGCCGCGCTCCACTCCCGCCACCCGGACCCGCTCGCCCAGCCCGGCCGCCTCCTCCGGCGAGGGGCAGACCGCCACCCGGACCAGGGCCCCGCCGGCGGGCACGAAGCCGTCCAGGTACTCGCGCGTCAGCACCGAGATCCACTCGTCCGGCCGGATGGCGAGTCCGTCGGCCGTGCTCATGACACCTCTGGGACCCGGACGGGATCGAAGCGGATGCTGGCGTAGAGGCGCTCCTCCCCGGTCTCGGTCGGCAGCCGGAAGGCGCGGCCGCTGCGGGCGCTGGTGCTGGCGGGGAAGCTCAGCTCACGTCCGGCCCGGGTGACGTGGGGCCCGGTGCGGTCCAGGCGGTAGACGTCCAGGTAGAAGTCCAGCTCCGTGTACTCCCGGTTGGAGCCCGGGCGCAGCACCAGCAGGTCGTAGAGGCGCTTCAGGGGGACGGCCACGCTCTCCTGGTTGCCGGTGAGGGTCAGGTAGGCGCGCTCGAAGGTCTGCAGGAGCGACTCCAGGTTGGCGTTGCGGTGCGGCCGCTCGCGCGCCCGTTGCAGCTGCCTCACCACGTGACCGGGGCGAAGTGCCCGCTCCCGCCGCCTGCCCACCATCAGCGAGAGCTCGCCCGACCGGAGCCTGACCACGAGCGGGTAGCTGTAGAGCTGCCCGTCGATCTCGCGGACGCCCTCCAGCCCCTTCTCCGTCGCCAGCCGTCGGACCTCCTCCAGGTAATCCCCTGCCTCCAGGTATTCCCGGGCCGGGAAGGTCCAGGACGGGGGCGCCAGCTCGGCGCGCCGATGGGCCCGCTCGGCCGCCTCGGCCAGCGCCCGCAGCGCGCCGGGCAGGTCGCGCAGCCGACCCTGCTGGGAGGCCTCGTGGGCCGCCGCCAGCGCGCGTCGCAGCTGCTCGACGGCCAGGCTCACCTCCTTCAGCTCGCCGTCGAGGCGTTCGAGTGCCTCCTCCAGCGACCCCTCGCGCGCGGGCGCACGATCCTCCGTCAGCGGGGCTTCGATCTGCATGGCAGCCTTCCATCGTAGTCCGGTGCTCGGGGTTTGGATCGTCGAACTGTCGGCCGCCTCGGCGGTGACCGGCGACCGGCCCGACCCGGCCCGGGCGCCGGGGCCGGGCCCCGGCCGGCCGTTCCTTTCGGTACCGTTCGCCCGTGTACGGTCCGGTCATCGAGGGGTCCCGCTTCCGCCTGCGGCCGCCGCGGCCGGAGGACGCGCCCCTGATGGTGGCCTGGCTCGAGGACGTCGAGGTCACGGCCCGGCTCATGATCAGGTTCCCTCCCTCGCTCGACGAGGAGGAGGAGTGGCTGCGCCAGCGGGCACGCGATCGGGACGCCCTGGCCTGGGCGATCGAGCACGAGGGACGGTTGGTCGGGGTCACCGGCTTCGATCAGATCGACTGGCGGAACCTGCACGCGACCTCGGGCACCGTGATCGGGGACAAGCGGGTCTGGGGACGGGGCATCGGTGGTGAGGTGATGCGGCTGCGGGCCGACTTCGCCTTCACCGAGCTGCCCCTGCGCAAGCTCAAGTCCGCCTACCTGGAGGGCAACGAGGCCAGCCGACGGGCCCAGCGCGGGGCCGGCTACCGCGAGGTCGGCCGGCTGCGGCAGGAGGTGTACCGCCAGGGCCGCTGGCTGGACCTGATCCTGACCGAGCTGCTGCGCGAGGAGTGGGAGGCGGGCCGACGGGGGCAGGCCCAATCGCGCCCGTCCCCGGGCCCCTAGCCGCTCGGCCCAGCGCCTCGGCCCTGCCCCGCCCTCCCGGCCAGGGCTCCCTGCAGGCCGTCCCAGAGCATCCCCAGCCGGCCGATCTGACGGTAGGCCTCCGGAGAGCAGGGGTAGCCGAGGGCGGCCAGCTCCCCCTCCAGCCAGCCCACGAACCCCTCCCGGGAACGCCGCCGGGCCTCCTCGGCCAGCCGGCGCAGGGCGGCGCGGGTGGACTCCAGATGGATCTCGACGTCGGTGTGGAGGCCGAAGTGGGTGGGTGCCAGCGCCGTCGGCCGCCGCTCGGCGATCCGGGCCAGCGAGCGCTCCCAGGCCTCGAGGTCGGTTCGAGGGGGCACGGTCGGGGGCAGGACGTAGGTGCAGGGCGCGATCCGGATGCCGCCCACGTCGCCCGGGAAGGCCCAGCCCCGGCCCCGGTCCACGAAGGTGACGTGGTGAGGGGCGTGGCCAGGGGTGTGGAGGACCTCGAAGGGGCCGGCGGTGTCGCCGTCCCGGAGCGGGCGGATGGCCTCGGCCGGGACGGGCAGGGTCTCACCCCAGAGCCGCTCCAGCTCGTCGCCGTAGATCTGCCGGGCGCCGGCCAGCAGGCGCGCGGGGTCGGCCAGGTGCCTGGCCCCGGTCTCGTGGACCCAGACCTCGGTGCCCGGCCAGCGCCGGAGCAGGGCGCCGGTGGCGCCGGCGTGGTCCAGGTGGACGTGGGTGAGGGCGATGGCCCGCGGCCGCCAGTTGCCGATCCGGCGGAGCAGCTCGGCGACCGCGGCCGCCGGCCCGGGGTCGACCAGGATCTCGTCGTCCACGATCCAGGCGCCGATGACCCGTTCCCGGTCCAGGTGGAGGACGTCGATCAAGCGAGGTTCGGGCACGGCCGCCTCTGCCTTCCCCCCCGCCCCGCCGGCCCTGGCCGGCGGCGATGGCTTCTCGGTCATGCCCTCCATGATGCTGAGCCGCCTCGGGGGCGTGCCCGCCTGCCCCTGGCCTGAAGGGGCGTTCGGCCACGTCGGTGCGGGCGCCCACCCGCGAACATGGAGGTGGTGGGTGTTCGTGACCGGGACCAGCCCGGGGAGGTCGGTCGGGGCCGCCGGGAGGATGAGAGGGCCGCCCACGCGTGGCCCCGGCCGAGGACGGCTGGCCCCCTCGGCCCCGACTCGGGGGCGGTGGGGCGTCGATGATCCGGTTCGGAGGGCGCCCGGCGGTGGCCCCGCCCGACCAGGGGCGGCTGCGGGAGCGGCTGGCCGGGCTGGACCTGCCCCGGGTCTACGCCGAGCTGGACACGGGGCCGGACGGGCTGTCCGAGGAGGAGGTGCGCCGGCGGCGGGCGCGGGTGGGCCCCAATCGCCTCGAGGAGGTGCGGGGAGCGGGTCTGGCCGGGCGCCTGCTGGCCCAGTTCTTCAACCTCTTCGCCCTCCTCCTCTGGGCGGGCAGTGCCCTGGCTTTCCTGGCCGGCCTGCCCACCTTCGGTATCGCCATCGCCGCCGTGATCGTGGTCAACGGCGTCTTCGGCTTCTTCCAGGAGCACCGGGCGGAGCGGTCGGTGGCGGCCCTGCGTCGCCTGCTGCCCCAGCACGCGATGGTGGTGCGGGGAGGGAGCGAGGTGCAGGTGCCGGCCGAGGACCTGGTGCCGGGCGACCTGTTCTTGGTCCAGGAGGGCGACCGTGTCTCGGCCGACGCCCGCCTGGTGGAGGCAGCCGAGCTGCGCGTGGACGAGTCCAGCCTCACCGGTGAGGCTCATCCCGTCCAGAAGTCGGCCCAGCCCGAGCGGGGCCGGCTGCGGACGGTGCTCGAGGCCCACAACCTCCTCTTCGCCGGCAGCACCGTGGTGGCGGGCGCCGCCAGAGCGGTGGTGATCGCCACGGGCATGGGCACGGAGTTCGGGCGCATCGCCACGCTCACCCAGTCCGTGCGCCAGGAGCCCAGCCCCCTGCAGAAGGAGGTGGGGCGGGTGGCGCGGCAGGTGGCGCTGCTCTCGGTGGCCATGGGGGCGGTCTTCTTCCTGGTCGGCTACGCGCTGGCCGGGCTGACCCTCACCGACGGCGCCATCTTCGCCATCGGCATCGTGCTGGGCAACGTCCCCGAGGGGCTGCTGCCTACCATGACGCTCTCCCTGGCCATGGGGGTGCAGCGCATGGCCAGGCGCAACGCCATCGTCAAGCGGCTCTCCTCGGTCGAGACCCTGGGCTCCTGCACGGTCATCTGCACCGACAAAACCGGCACCCTGACCGCCAACCAGATGACGGTGCGCGAGCTCTGGGCCGGCGGTCACCGCGCCCTCCTCACCGGTACCGGCTATCGGCCCGAGGGCCGGGTGACGGTCGGCGGGAGCCCGGCCACGCGCGCCCAGCTGGTCGCCTTCCTGCCCCTGCTCCGGATCGGCCATCTCTGTAACACGGCGCGTCTGCTCCCACCCGGGGAGGAGCATCCGGAGTGGAGGTTGCTGGGCGACCCCACCGAAGGCGCGCTCCTCACCGCCGCCGCCAAGGCCGGGCTGGACCGCGACTTCGACCTCCGGCTGCGGCCGGTGGTGCGGCGACTGGCCTTCGACCCCAAGCGCAAGCGGATGTCCACCGTCCACCGGGCGCTGCCGCGGGAGGACCTGCTGGTGGCGTACGTCAAGGGCGCCCCGCGCGAGCTGCTGGACCACTGCACCCGGATCCTGGTCGAGGGCGTCGAGCGGTCCCTGAGCGAGGAGTTGCGGGCACAGGTGCTGGCCGAGAACGACCGCATGGCCCGGGCCGGGCTGCGGGTCCTGGGCATGGCCTATCGTCACCTTCCCGCCGAGGACGAGCCGCACCTGGCCCACCTCGGGCCCGGCGAGGTGGAGCGGGACCTGGTCTTCGCCGGCCTGGCGGGTATGCAGGACCCGCCCCGGGAGGAGGTCCCAGAGGCGATGCGGAGCGCCCGTCAGGCCGGCATCCGGGTGATCATGATCACCGGCGACTACGGCCTCACCGGCGAATCGATCGCCCGCCAGATCGGGCTGGTGGGGGAGGGGCCGGTGCGGGTGGTGGATGGGACGGAGCTGGAGGCGATGGACGACGAGCGGCTTCGCCGCGCCCTCTCCGATGGTGAGGTGATCTTCGCCCGCGCCACCCCTGAGCACAAGCTCCGGGTGGTGACGGCGCTGCGCTCGCTGGGCGAGGTCGTGGCCGTGACCGGCGACGGGGTGAACGACGCCCCTGCCCTGAAGCAGGCCGACATCGGGGTGGCGATGGGCCGGGGTGGGACCGACGTGGCCAGGGAGGCGGCGGACATGGTGCTGGTGGACGACAACTTCGCCACCATCGTGGCCGCGATCGAGGAGGGCCGGGCCATCTTCGACAACATGCGCAAGTTCGTGATCTACATCTTCGCCCACCTCTCCCCCGAGGCCATCCCGTTCGTCTTCTTCGCCCTCTTCCGGGTCCCGCTCCCACTGACGGTGATGCAGATCCTGGCCATCGACCTGGGCACCGAGACCCTGCCCGCGCTGGCTCTGGGGGTGGAGCGCCCTGAGCCGGACGTGATGCGACGGCCGCCTCGTCGCCGGAGCGAGCGCCTGCTGAGCCTGCGTTCCCTGCTCCGCGGCTACGTGTTCCTGGGCTTCATGACCGCTACCGCGGTGCTGGGGACGTTCTTCCTCTTCCTCTCCTCCCGTGGCTGGCACTGGGGCCAGACCACGGCTCCCTCCCCAGGTGACGGCGCCGAGGCCGCCACCATCGTCTTCCTCGGCATCGTCCTGATGCAGGTGGCGAACGCCTTCGCCTGTCGCACCGAGCGGGTCTCGGTGTTGCGAGTGGGGCTGTTCGGGAACCGGTTCCTGCTCTGGGGCATCGCCTTCGAGCTGGCCTTCGCCGCCCTGCT
>DASRBU010000608.1:0-2154 GCA_035653475.1 Candidatus Dormiibacterota bacterium
GATCACGCAGTCGACGCCGCCCAGGTCCCGGTCGCGGTGCCAGAGGTAACGGACCTCGGCCCCCAGTGCGTGCTCGACCGCCCAGCCGCAGTCCCGATCCGACCAGGTGCCGGGGAAGACCACCACGCCGAACCTCATCCCGGGCTCGCCTCCGGTCGCGGTGGGGACCCGGTGGCCCCGTCGGCGAGGGGATCCCGGCCCCGGCCGCCGCTCATGGCTGCGGGCCGGGCCCGGGGTCGATCTCGAAGCGGAAGTCCTCGATCACCTGGTTGGCCAGCAGCTCCCGACACATGGCCTCCACCCGCGAGGACGCCTCCTCCACCGACGGCGCCCCGAGCTGGATCTCCAGGTACTTGCCGACCCTGACCCCGGACACCTCGGAGAACCCGAGCGAGGTCAGCGCCCGGTGCACGGTCGCCCCCTGAGGGTCGTTCACCACCGGCTTGGGGGCCACGATCACCCGGGCGATCATCGCTCCCGGGACGCCTCCTCGGAGCCCAGGGGGAGCGGCCGGCCGGTGAGCAGCCGGTAAGCCTCCAGGTACCGCTCCCGGGTGCGCGCCACCACCGCCTCGGGCAGCGGCGGGGGTGGCGACTCGCGGTCCCAGCCGCTCTCCCGGGTCAGCCAATCCCGGATCAGCTGCTTGTCGTAGGACTCGGGGCTGGTGCCGACCCGGTAGCGGGCCGCGTCCCAGTAGCGGGAGCTGTCCGGGGTGAGCGCCTCGTCGATCAGCACCAGATCGCCGTCGACGTGGCCGAACTCGAACTTGGTGTCGGCCAGGATCAGGCCCCGCCGCTCGGCGTGGGCGGCGGCGTGCTCGTACAGGCGCAGGCTGGCCTCCCGGAGCCTCCCGGCCAGCTCCTCGCCCAGCTCCTGGCGGAGCCGGTCGAAGGACACGTTCTCGTCGTGGCCGGTCTCGGCCTTGGTGGCGGGGGTGAAGATGGGCTCCGGCAGCCGCTCGCTCTCCCGCAGGCCGGGTGGCAGCGGCTGGCCGGCCACCGTCCCCGACCGACGGTACTCGGCCCAGGCGCTGCCCGCCAGGTAGCCGCGGACCACGCACTCGAAGTCGATGCGCTGCGCCCGGCGCACCACCATGCAGCGCCCCTCCAGCTCGGGCGGGAGGCCTTGCTCGTCGGTGCCCAGGAGGTGGTTCGGCTGCAAGGTTGCGGTCTGCTGGAACCAGAACACGGAGAGCTGGGTCAGCACCCGACCCCGATCGGGGACCCCGGTGGGCAGCACCCGGTCGAAGGCGGAGATGCGGTCCGTGGCGACCATGAGCAGGCGCTGGTCGTCCAGCCGGTAGGTGTCTCGCACCTTCCCCCGGGAGAAGAGGGGCAGGTCGAGCCGGGTCTGCATCAGCGCGGGAGTGGCCGTCATGGTCAGGTGCTCACCTCCACCGTCAGCCCGAGCCGGTCGAAGGCCAGGTCCACGTGGCGCAGGAAGCCGGCCGGGTCGAAGATCTCCTCCAGGCGTCCGCCGATCCGGGCGGTGACCTCGGGATCCGCCTCCAGGTTGGCGCGGAAGCCGCCGTCGCCGCGCAGGGCCCGGTGCGCGGCCGACTGCACGATTCGGTAGGCCTGCTCGCGGGAGAGCCCGCTCTCCACCAGCGCCAGCAGCACGGCCTGGGAGTAGACGATGCCACCCCCCATCTCCAGGTTCTGCCGCATCCGCTCGGGACGCACCTCCAGGCCGGAGAGGACCCGCTCCAGCTCGATGGCCATGAAATCGACCAGGCAGCAGGCGTCGGGGAAGATCACCCGCTCGGTCGAGCTGTGACTGATGTCCCGCTCGTGCCAGAGGGCGACGTTCTCCTGGGCGGTCAGGGCGTGGCCCCGGACCACCCGGGCCAGACCGCAGATGCGCTCGGCGAGCACGGGGTTGCGCTTGTGCGGCATGGCCGAGGAGCCCTTCTGCTCGGCCCCGAAGGGCTCCAGCGCCTCCCCGACCTCGCTCCGTTGCAGGTGCCGGACCTCCAGCGCGATCCGTTCCATGGAGGCGGCGGCGGTGGCCAGTGCGGCCATGAAGGCGGCGTGCCGGTCGCGCCCGACCACCTGCGTGCTGACCGGGTCCACGCTCAGGCCCAGGGCGGAGCAGACGTGCTCCTCGACCCGGGGATCGACGCTGGAATGGGTCCCCACCGGTCCGCTCAGCTTG
>DASRBU010000609.1:0-2738 GCA_035653475.1 Candidatus Dormiibacterota bacterium
GTTCGGGGTCCCCCACTCGCTGGTGATGGCGACGTCGTAGCCCAGGTGCCACCAGAAGTCGTAGGCCAGGAACTGGGGCCCACGGTCGAGCTCGAAGCGCCCCTTCACCGCGAAGGTGTCGTGGTCGATCACGAAGATGCCCCCCGGCCCGTCGCCATCCGGGGCCCCCAGGGCGCTCACGTAGATGCCGTCGGGGCCACAGTGGACGGTGTGGGGGCGGCTGTAGCCGGCTCGGTCGGCGATCTCCTCCGGCTCGATGGTCTTGACCAGGGTCGGCCGCCGCGGGTCGGGCTTGGTGTCCACCACGTGGACGCGGCTGGAGCGCAGGCCGGGGAGCAGGAGGTAGCGCCGCTCCACGTGCGGGTGCGGGGCGTAGGGGCAGAGGGCCGAGCTGCACGCGTTCCAGCCGAAGTGGTGCAGCTCGTCACCCCGGTTCGGCATCTCCAGCCGGGAGACGACCTGGCCGTAGGTGGAGGAGGCGGGGTCGACGTCGACCGTGAGCAGGGCGTCCGGCGTCCTCGCCTCGGGGTCGAACGCGACCACGTAGGCCAGGGTCTCCGCCGGCGCCCCGACCGCCTGACGGGGCGAGGGATAGAAGGTGGGATCGGGCCTGAGCAGGGTTGCCATCGATGATCCTCCTGAGCTCTGAACTCGCCCGGGGATACGGCCCCGGGGAGGAAGGGACGAGTTCAGCCGGCCTCACGGGCCGGGCCGCCCGGTCGGGCGGCCGAGGAGCAGAACAGGGCCGGCGCGTGCACCAGACGCTGCGCCGGCCAGGCGATGTCCGGCCTCAGCACCGCGCTCACGATTCTATTCACGACCACCGTCGCCCGGCACGGACGACCTGGCTCAGGTGCCAACCTTGAAGGCCACCCCCAGGGCATAGGTGACCCCTCCGACCAGCACGCCGGCCGCGGTCATCTCCAGACCCGATCCCCACCAGGTCCGCAGCGTCACCAGCGACTTGGCGGCGCCGACCGCGAAGTGCGCGAGCAGCGAGACCCCCGCCGCCCAGAGCACGCCCGTCGTGCCCTGGACGAAGAAGAAGGGGACGACGGGGATGATGGCACCGACGGCGGTGCTGATCAGACCGGCCAGGGCCGCCGTCCACGGGTTTCCCCCCGCGTCCCCGCCGCCCAGCTCCTCCGCCACCAGGCTCTCGAGCATGACCTCCGGGCTGTGGGCCAGCTTGTCCACCAGCTGATCGGCGTCCTCCTTGCTCAGCCCCTTGAGCTGGTAGAAGAGCGACAGCTCCTCCCGCTCCTCGCCCGGGTACTCCTCCAGCTCTCGGCGCTCCTGGGCGAGGTTGGCGGCGGCCATCTCGGCCTCGGAGCGGGCCGCCAGCCAGGCCCCTACCCCCATCGACACCGCGGACGCCACCGCCCCGGCCAGGCCAGCGGTGAGCACGAAGCTCGAGCCGCCGGTGGCCCCGGAGACCCCGGCCACGATCCCGAACACGGCCGCCAGCCCGTCGTTGGCGCCGTAGATGGCGTCCGAGACCCAGCTCCCTCCCCGGCGGTGCCAGGTCTCGCGCTCCAGGATGCGGGAGAGCCGGCCGCCCACGCTGGACTCGCCGGCCGGCGCCACCGGGGACCGGCTCCCGGCCATCTCGTCGACCACGCGGGAGTGCGTGCGCTCGTCGCGCCGGATGGAGCGCAGCAGCTCGTCCGTGGCGGGGTCGCCGGTGGAGGTCCCGTACACGCCCAGGACCTCGTCGTCCTCGGCCGCCTCCCGCGCCCGCAGCAGGCGCTCCACCGGCGCCAGTCGGGCCTGGAGCTTGAGCCAGGGCGAGATGCGGACCGAGGCCGCCTCCGGGATGGGCACCCCCAGCTCGGTCAGCCGCTGCTCGATCCGCCGGCGATGGCTGGCCTCGGTGTCGGCGATGCGGCGCAGGATGTCGGCCCGCCGGGGATCGCGCTCCCGCCCGGCCAGGACCTCGTAGACGTACCGGGCCTCGATCTCGCCCCGCCATGCCTTCAGCAGTCGTCTCCGCGCCTCGTCCATGTCCCTCATCGACCTCCAGGACCGGGGGACGCGCCGCCGGTCGCCGGCCGGCGGACCGGGACCATCATGATATGGTGCCAGAGGTCGGGCCGCCCTCGCCCGTCGCCCCTCGGGGCGTCCGGGGCTCAGCCCAGGGTGGCGGGCACGACGGTGAGGCGCAGGAGACGGCCTTCGCGCAGTATCTCGACCTCGATCGGCTGACCCGCGCTGGTGCCGACCATCTGGGCCTGGAGGTCCCCGGTCCGGCTCACCGGGCGGGCGCCGATGCCCACGATCAGGTCGCCGGGACGCAGCCCCGCCCGCTCCGCCGGGCTGCCGGGGGCCACCTCGACGATCCCCACCGCCCGTCCCCGGCCCAGGCGGGCGGCGGCGGCCGGGGGCAGGGGCTGGGTGCCGCCGGCGATGCCCAGGTACCCGCGCCGCACCCGCCCCTCGCGCCGGAGCGCGTCCAGGATGCGGCGCGTGGTCGCGTTGATGGGCACCGCGAGCCCGAGGCCGACGCCGGCCACGGCGGTGTTGATGCCCACCAGTTGGGCGGCGCCGTCCGCCAGCGCCCCACCCGAGTTGCCGGGGTTCAGGGCCGCATCGGTCTGGATGACGTCCTCGATGACCACGCGGCCCCGCTCCCCACCGGTGGAGAGGGAGCGGCCCAGGCCGCTCACCACCCCGGCCGTGACCGAGCCGGCGTAGCCCAGGGGGCTCCCCACCGCGACCACCAGCTGCCCCACCCGCAG
>DASRBU010000610.1:0-10957 GCA_035653475.1 Candidatus Dormiibacterota bacterium
CCGCCGCGGCGCCGGGCGGGGAGGGGCGAGACCGTGGCCGCGGCCTGACCCGGCGCGCGGCCGGAGGAGGCGGGCGACGGTCGCCCCCACCCCGCCCCGCCCGAACCCGTGGGCAGGTCCCCGGGCGGCTCCGCGACCGGGCCGGCGGGGGCGCGAGGCAAGCGATGGGCCGATCGCCCATGACCCGACATCTCCTCCCCCACGGTACCGGCACCGGGCCCGCCGGGGACGGGTGCGGGGTGTCGCCCGGCTCCCGGGAACCGGGTTGGCGGGGCGAGGTCCGATCCGGGTGGCCGCGGGGCCGTGGTGCAGTGGCGGCCGGTGGTGGGAACCTCGACCCATGCCGAGGACCGATCCCTCCTCCGACCGGGTCCTGATCGGGTGCTGCGGCTTCCCGGTGGCGCGGGCCCGTTGCTACCGCGAGCTGGAGCTGGTGGAGGTCCAGCAGACCTTCTACGAGCCCCCCTCCCCCTCGGTGGCGGCGCGCTGGCGGGCCGAGGCTCCCTCCGGGTTCACCTTCACCCTCAAGGCCTGGCAGCTGATCACCCACCCCCCGAGCAGCCCCACCTATCGCCGGTTGCGCAGTCCCCTGACCGGGCCCGCCGATGCCTACGGCCGGTTCCGGCCCAGCCCCGAGGTGATGGCGGCCTGGGAGCGGACGCTGGAGGTGGCCGTGGCGCTCGAGGCGCCGATCGTGGTCTTCCAGTGCCCGCCCAGCTTCGCGCCCGGCCCGGAGTCGCTGGAGAACCTGCGCGCCTTCTTCGGCCGGGTCGAGCGCGGCGGCTTGACCTTCGTCTGGGAGCCCCGGGGGGCCTGGCCCGACCCGGTGGTGGCGGCGCTCTGCCGAGAGCTGGACCTGGTCCACGGCGTCGATCCCCTGGTCGCGCGGGAGCTGGCCGGGGGGATCGCCTACTTCCGGCTGCACGGCATCGGCGGCTACCGCTACCGCTACACCGAGGCGGACCTCTACCGGCTGCGCCAGCGCTGTCGGGAGGCAGCGGAAGCCGGGCGCCGACCGGTCCACGTGCTCTTCAACAACCTGGGGATGCTGGACGCGGCCAGGGAGTTCGCCGCCTTGCTGGGCCAGCCCGGATGAACGCCTCCGAGCCCGGGGCTGGGCGGTCGGTGGACGGGTGCGCGGGCGCCGACGGGTCGGCGCGCCGGGGCGGCGGCGAACCCGGGGACGAACGAGAGGCCCGGCGTCCGAGGGAGCCGGGGGAGGGGTCGGGATCGCCTCCCGGACGCGCCCTCGCCCGCCGCTTCGGCTCCGCAGCTCCGGGCGGGGGCGGCCGGCCCATACTGAAGGCGTGGAGGCCCTCTGGCCCTGGGCGCTGGTGGCGGCGTTGGGGCTGTACCACGGCGCCAACCCCTCCCTGGGCTGGCTCCTGGCCGCGACCCGGGGCTCGTGGGAGCGCAGCGCTCGGGCCGCGGTCGCGGCGGCCCTGCCCATGGCGGCGGGCCACACCGCGGCGGCGGCCCTGGGCGTGCCGGCGGCGGCGGTGGCGGCCGCCGCCGCCCCCGCGCCGGCGGTCTGGCTGGGCACGGCAGGCGCCCTGCTCCTCTTCGGCCTGGCCCGGACGGCCTGGATGCCGCCCCGGCGTGGAGGCTGGGGGATGTGGGCGAGGCGAGGGCAGCTGGCCCGGTGGGCCTTCGCCACCTCCACCGATCGGGGGACGGCCCTGGCCCTGGCGGCGGTGACGGTGCTCCGGCCGGGGCCGGCGGCCCTGTCGGTGGTGGGCAGGGAGGCGCTGGTGATCGTGGTCTACGGCCTCTGCCTCTCCGTCGCCCTGCTCGCCACCGCGGCCTGGGCCGCCCGCTGGCGCCGGGCGCCCGGTCTGCATCGCTGGTGGATCAACCTGGACGTGGTCTGGATCTGCGGGCTGCTGGGCGGGGGCCTGCTCATGCTCTACCGGTGAGGCGGGCGTGACCGTGGAGCTGGAGTGGTCGCTCGATCCCTCGGTCGACGTGGGGCTTCTCGCCCTCCTGGCCGCCTACGTCTGGCTCTGCGGCAGGGGGCTCGACCGAGCCCGGCGGGCCGTCTTTCTGGGGGCTGGCCTGGCCCTGGTCTGGCTCGCCCTGGAGTCGCCCCTGGACGGGCTCGCCGACCGCGCCCTGCTGAGCGCCCACATGCTCCAGCACGTGCTCCTGGGGATGGCGGCGCCGGCGCTGATGCTGCTCGGCCTGTCCCCGGCCATGGCCGGGTGGCTCGTGCACCGGGTTCCGGGCCTGCGCGCACTCACCGAGCCCATGCCGGCCATGGCGGTGATGCCCACGGTCATGATCGCCTGGCACGCGCCGGCGCTGTACGGCATGGCCCTGGCCTCCGAGCCCCTCCACGTCCTCCAGCACCTCACCCTGATCGGGGGCGGGCTCCTCTTCTGGTGGCCGGTGCTGGAGTCGACCGCGGCCCGATCGTTGCAACGTCTGGGCGTGCGCGGCCGGCTCGGCTACCTGCTGATGATGGTGGCGCCGGTGGGTGGGATCGGCCTGGCCCTGCTCCTGGCCCCGGAGCCGGTCTACGCCTTCTACCGGGCGCCGGCCTCGGGTCCGTGGACGCCGCTGGCGGATCAGCGGCTGGCGGGCGGGCTGCTGCTCGCCCTGGGCGAGGGGATCATCGCCCTGGCCGTCCTCGGTCTCCGGCTCTGGCGTCCGGCTCCCCGTCCGACGCGGCGCGCCTGGTCCTGCTGAGGGTCCGAGGGAGGCCGGTCGAGGGCTCAGGGGCCCTCGCGGTGCTCGATCATGGCCACGATCTCGGAGTCGGCGCGCAGCCCGGCCGCGATCCGACGGAGGACGCTCCGTTCGAGCAGGGGCAGGTTGCTCCGGGACATCTGCTCCACCCGCCGCGAGGCCTGGCGGAGCATGGTGGCGACGTCCCCGATCCCCGGCTCGCCCCTGGCCTCGGCCAGGAACCACTCGGCCGGGCGCCCCAGCCGCTGGGCGATCTGCTCCAGCACGATGCGCGACGGACGTGACAGTCCGGACTCGAACTGGTGCACGGCCGCCCGCGAGCAGATGCCCTGCGCCACCTCGGCCAGCGACATCCCCGCCGCCTTCCGCGCCTCCCGGAGGCGCTCCGGACGGACGGAGACGCCCGGCCCATGACGCCCACGCCGCTCAGCCATGGGCTCGCATCGTCCGCGTCACGAATCGATGATCGGCGATCGCCGCTCGGCGCTCGTCACTCCCAGCATACGGGCCAGGGTCCGAGCCCGCTCGATGGCCGATTGGCGAGGGGCGCGCTCAGGCACGCCGCGGGGCCCATCGGTCGATGCGTTCCTGCAGGAGCCGCCGCCACCCTGGCCCCTCCGGGTGGGCGGCGGAAGGGCGGCCGCGGTGGCGCACGTGGGCCCGGATCACCTCCGGCTCGCCCCAGGTCCGGATGTCCCAGCCGTCCACGGCCCGATAGAGCGCGCGCGTGATCAGCCCGCTCTGCACGACGTACCGGACCCGCGCTGCCCCGCCCAGGATCCAGGTGTCGAACTCCCCGTCGGGTACGGCCGGCAGGAGCGCCACCGGCCGGCTGGTCGCCGCAACCAGCTGGGTCGTGCTCACGGACGCCATCCGCTCACGATCACCGAGGGCGACGAGGTCAGGCAGCGCAGGAGGTCACGAGCCAGCCCGCCTCGCGGCCGCTCCCCGTTCAGGGGCCGGCCCGTCTGCGTTGGCCGAGGGACCGGCACCGGGGTGGCCAGCGGACCGCTGCTCTCCGCGCCACAGCTGGGGCAGCAGGCGAAGCGCTGGCGGCGCCAGGTGACGGTTCTCCGTGTCCGGGTCCCGCAGACCGCGCACGACTGGAGAGGTCCGAGGACGCTCATCATCATCTCCTCCCTCCATGGGGTGCAGATCGCCCGGCCGGTCGGCTCGGCGGGCACTCCCCGCCTCCGGCGCCCCCTCTCCCTGTGCGGCGGTGGAAGAGCAGGCCGCTCTTCGACCTGGCGCCCGCGATCACGGCTTCACCACCGCCGGGGCCGGCCCGCTTGGCATCGTCGGTATCCATAGATACTGCCAGTGCCATAGGGTATACAGAATCTCGAACCCAGGTCAAGTCTCCTTGCCATTCCGGCCTGTCGGGGAGGCTTCGAGCCCGCGCCACGGAGCCGCGGTCGCCGGCCGAGGCCGGGGCTGCCCGCCGCCAGGCCTGCCCGCGACCGGTGTCCCCCGTGGGTCGATACGGAGCCCGCGCGTCAAGTGGTGATGTCATGTCCGCCGTGCTTGACGAACGCGTGTCCCTCGGCGCATGGTGTGCTTCGCACGTTCGATCGACTCACAGGAAGTGACGAGGGGATTGGCATGGCGCACCGGGGTGGCGGGCCGGACGGCCCGATCGACGTGGTATGGACGCTGTACGCGAGGCTGGCGGAGATCATCGAGCGACTGGACCGGTTGACAGGGTCCGACGTTCCCGTGCTCGGCCAGGTGGACGCCCGGCCGCGCCAGCGGCTGCACGTGGTGGAGGGCGATCCCTCGACGCTGGTCCTGGGCGTGTCCTCGTCTCGACGCTGCCGGGTGGGTGACGCGGAGCCGGCGACCGGCGCGCCGACCTGGCTCGTGGTCGAGGACGGCACCGGCGGCTGAGGGGCCGCCCGCGATCCCGCCGGGCGGGGGTCCGGCGGGATCGCGACTGGGCCGTGGGCCGGAGGGGGCAGCGGCCCGCTCGGGCGCGCGCGGCCCTCCTCGGGCCGCTGGCCACCGCCCGCGGCCCGCTCCCTTCCCCGCCTGCCGGCCCCCTCGGGCGGCCGGCCGCGGGCCGCCCGCTTGGCCCCGGTGTCGGCGGGCGAGACCATCGCACGTACTGCTACGAACCGGGAAGGACGGACGGTCCGCCGGCGGCCGCCGGACCGTGACCTGCGCCCGACCCGCCCCGTCTCCGTCCCGGCCGGCGTCCTCGACACGGCCTGGCCTGGCGAAGCTGATGATCGTTTCGCGCAATCCATCTTGACCGAACCACGCAGATCGCTCAGGATGGGGCTGGGTTCGACGCTATCCAGGATGGTCGCTGAGTGGAGCGCGCACGAGGTTCCGGTCGGGCGGGACGGGAGCGGCGGGAGCTGATCCTGGCCGAGGTCCGGGCCGGGAACGGCCACGTCGAGTCCCTGGCCGAGCGGCTGGACGTCTCCGTGGCCACGATCCGGCGCGATCTCCGCCGGCTGGTGGAGGAAGGCCGGATCACACGGACCTACGGCGGCGCGGTGGCCAGCCCCCGGCCCCTGGAGTTCACGCTCCAGGAGAAGGAGCTCAGCTACCGGCGGCAGAAGGACGCCATCGCCCGGCTGGCGGCCGGCCTGGTCGAGGACGGGGAGGTGATCATCCTCGACGCGGGCACCACCACCGGCCGGCTGGCCTGGTACCTGCGCGAGCGTCGGAACCTGACCGTCGTCACCAACGGGCTCAGCGCGCTGCTGGCCCTGCGCGACGCCGACGGGGTGGAGGTGGTGGTGCTCGGCGGCCAGCTGCGCCACCTCAACCAGGCCCTGATCGGCGGGCTGGCCGAGGCCAACCTCCGCCAGGTGACGGCGGACCGCGTCTTCCTCGGCGCCGACGGCCTCTCCCCGGACCGGGGGCTGAACTGCCCCACGCTGGCCCAGGCCACGCTCAAGGGGCTCATGCTCCACCGGGCGCGGCAGGCCTTCGTGATCGCGGATCACTCCAAGCTGGCGAGCTGGCGGTTCCCCTACGTGACGCCGCTGGACCGGCCCTGGACGCTCATCACCGACGATCAGGTGACCGAGGACCTGGTCCGGCCCTATCGCCGTGGCGGGGTGGAGGTGATGCTGGCCGAGGTGGGCGATCGGGAGGCAGGGCGTTGAGCGGCGTCCGTCACCTCGGCGTCCTGGCCGACGACCTGACCGGCAGCCTGGCCTCGGCAGCGAGGCTGGCGGCCCGGGGCCTGCACCCGGTCGTGCTCTGGGAACGGCGACCGCCGGCCGCGGGCCACGACACCGTGGTCGCGGACATGCGGACCCGTGATCGGCCGATGGAGCCGGTGGAGACGGCCAGCGGCTGGGCGGCCTTCCTGCGCGACCTCGGCTGCCGCCGGCTGGAGCTGCGGAGCGACAGCACCCTGCGGGGCCAGCCGGCGCTGGAGCTGCGCGGGCTACTGGCCGGGGCGGAGCTGGAGGACGCCTGGGTGGTGGCCGTGCCCGCCTTCCCCGAGGCGGGCCGGGTGACGCGAGAGGGCCGGCAGCGTCTGGTCGGGGTCCCGGCGCTGCCGGGGTTCGAGGTCGACGTGGCCGCGGCGCTCTTCCCCGGCCAGCCCTGCGGCCGGATCGGGCTCGAGGTCGTCGAGCGCGGCGCGCCGGCGATCGTGGCCGAGCTGGAGGCGATGGCGGCCCGGGGCGCTCGCCGGTTCGTCGTGGACGCGACCCGGGAGCCACACCTGGCCACCGCCGCCGAAGCGGTGGGGCTGCTGGAGGCCACGGGTAGGGAGCTGGTGACGGTCTCGCCCGGGGCCTGGCTCCGCTACCATCCGGTCCGGCCGCGGCCCCCGGCCTTCCTGCTCCTGGTGGTGGCCAGCGCGTCCGAGCCGAACCGGGCCCAGCTCGCCACGCTGCTGGCCGGTTCCCGCCCCGCGGTCGTGGTCGACCTCGAGCGGCCGCGCGTCGACTGGTCCGAGGTCCGCGACGGAGGGCTGGTCGTGGTCGAGACCGTGCGTTGCGGGACCTTCGGGGAACGGGCGGCGGAGGCGGCGGCCCGGCTGGCGGCTCGCCTCCTGGCGGAGGCCCACGGGCGGGGCTGGCGCTGCCGGGCGGCCGTGGTCACCGGGGGCCACGCGGCCTCGTGCCTGGTGGAGGCGGTCGGTGCCCGGGCCCTGGTGCCGGTCGGGGAGCTGGCCCCGCTGTGCCCGCTCGGCGTGCTCAGGGGAGGGCGGTGGGACGGCCTGCCCCTGGCCACCAAGGGCGGTCTGGTCGGCCAGGCGCGGACCCTGGCCGAGATCGTCGACGCCCTGGAGGAGGAGCGATGGCAGATTCCCGCCCGCTGATCGCCGTCACCATGGGAGATCCGGCCGGGATCGGGCCGGAGATCCTGGTCAAGGCGCTCGATGAGGGCTCCGCCTTCGAGCGGCTGCGGCCGCTCACCATCGGCGACGCCGCCGTGCTCGAAGACGCGGTCCGGGGCTGCGGCTCGGGGCTCCGGGTCCGGCGGGTGGCCGGCCCCGACCAGGTCACCGGGGAGCCCGGCTGCCTCGAGGTCATCGACCTGGCCAACGCAGCCGCGGTGCGCCCGGGCGGGCTGGACCCCCGTGCCGGCCGGGCGGCGGTGGAGTACGTGCAGGTCGCCTGCGAGCTGGCCCGAGGGGGGAGCGTCGACGGGATCGTGACCTGCCCCCTCAACAAAGAGGCCGTCCACGCCGCCGGCTTCCCCTTCCCCGGCCACACCGAGATGCTCGCCGACCTGCTGGGCGTGCCCCGGGCCTCGGTCTTCACGGCCTTCATCCTGGACCGTCTGCGCATCTTCTTCCTCACCCGCCACCACTCCCTGCGCGAGGCCATCGACCGGATCAGCACGGACCTGGTCGTCGCCGGCCTGCGCCGCGTCGACGAGCTGAGTCGGCAGATCGGGATCTCCGCCCCACGGATCGCGCTGGCCGCTCTCAACCCCCACGCCGGGGAGAACGGGCTGCTGGGCGGGGAGGAGCGGGAGGTGCTGGCGCCGGCGGTGACCGAGGCCAGACGACAGGGCATCGACGTCAGCGGTCCGGTGCCGGCCGACGCGGTCTTCTTCCAGTGCCGGGAGGGTCGGTACGATGCCGTCCTCTCCCTCTACCACGACCAGGGACACATCGCGGCCAAGACCGTGGACTTCTTCGGGACCGTGAGCGTCACCCTGGGCCTGCCGTTGATCCGTGCCTCCGTCGATCACGGCACGGCCTTCGACATCGCGGGACGGTGGGTTGCGGATGCCCGGGGACAGATCGCCGCCCTCCGGGTGGCGGCCGAGCTGGCCCCTTCCGTCCGTGCCCACGCACGCACCTGAGTCAGGACGAGAGCGGACGGGGGCGAAGAGAAAGCGAGGGAGGAATCGGGAATTGGCACAGGAACGAACGTTGGGCGTCCCCCTGGGGGAGCGGGTCAGGCGAGCGACCCAGGATTACTACCTCATCTACCTGATGATCCTCGCCGTGGCCGGCTGGACGCTCTCCTCGTACGACTTCAACCTGCTCGTCAACGCCTTCCCCAACATCGCCGCCGACATGCACCTGTCGGCCACGCTGGTGGGCCTGCTCGGTTTTGTCATCTACGCCTCCATGTTCGTGATCACCCTGTTCGTCGGCTACGGCATGGACACCTACGGCCGCAAGTTCATGTGGCAGTGGTGTCTGGTGGGGACGGCGGTGTTCACCGGGCTCACGTTCTTCGTCCAGAACTTCGTGGAGCTGGCCATCACGCGCTGCGTGGCCAGCGGCTTCGGGATCGCGGAGCTGAGCATCGCCGTGACCCTGGTCAACGAGCAGGTGCCGGCCCGGGTGCGTGGGTTCCTGTACTCGGTGGTGCAGGGCGGCTGGCCGCTGGGCGTGTTCCTCTCCTCGTTCGTCTACTTGAACGTCATCCGCTTCGGCTGGCGGACGGTGTTCGCCTTCGGCCTGATCCCCATCCTGGCCGTGATCGTGGGTCGGATCTTCATCCGGGAGTCTCCCCGCTGGCGTCATCTGACCGAGGTCAAGCAGGCGCTGCGCAAGGGCAACCAGGAGCTGGTCGATCAGCTGCTCACGCGCTACCGGGTCGACGTCGAGGAGGCGCAGAAGGTGACGGTGCGCCAGCTCTTCGCCACCCCGGGGTACGTCCGACGTCAGCTGACGCTGCTCACGGTGGTGTGGCTGGCGTACGCGAGCAGCTGGGTCGCGACCAACGTCTACATCACCTACTGGCTGGTCAGCTACCGGGGCTGGTCCGCCACCGAGGCAAGCACCTTGCTGCTCGTGTCCAGCGGCATCGGCTATTTCTTCTACCTCCTGGGAGGGGTGCTGGGTGAGTTCTTCGGGCGGCGGGAGGTGCTCATCGTCACCGGCGCCCTGACCGCCCCGCTGAACCTCCTGTTCCTGTTCGTCCACGGCTCGGGCTGGCCGGTCTGGCTGCTGTACTTCTTCATCTACCAGGCCACCAACGGCACCTGGTCGGGGGCCGGATACGCCTACTGGGCGGAGAGCTTCCCGACCCGTTGCCGGGGGACCGCGGTGGGCTTCCTGGGGGCGATGTTCGCCCTCGGCCTGATCATCGGAACCGGCCTCTGGACCCTGTTCATCGGCCCCTTCGGGCCGGTGACCACCTGGGTGGTGGTGGCCGTGGTCCTGGCCGTGGGCCAGTACCTCACCCTGCTCCTGCGGCGCATCCCGCCCCACCGGGAGCTGGAGGCGATCGTGGTCTGAGCCATGGAGACAGGGGTGAACGACGCGCGGAGGGAGGGGCGTCCGACGCGACCCGGTCGCGTCGGCGCCCCGCGCGCCGGGGCCGAGGTGGCCGACCTCTTCCGGGGGCGGGAGCTGGTGGACCTGACCCTGACCATCGCCGAGGACCTTCCTTGCTGGTGGCCGACGCACCAGCCCTTCCAGCACAAGATCTGGAACTGGTACGCGGACGTGCCGGCCGGTCCCCTCGTCCTGCGCTCGCGCAGCGGTCCCTACCAGACCCGCTGGATGGCGATCGACGAGCACACCGGCACCCACTTCGACGCCCCCGCTCACTTCATCCCCCGGGAGGGCACCGGTCTGCCCAACGCCGGGCCGGCCGGCGAGATCACCGGCGACCGGGTCCCGGTCGAGCAGCTGATGGGCCCGGCCCGCGTGATCGACTGCCGGAGGGTGGTCGGGGCCGCGGAGCCGGGGGTCAGCCCGGAGATCACGGCCGACCAGGTGCGCCGCTGGGAGGGCCGCTACGGCGAGATCCGGCCCGGCGAGGTGGTGCTGTTCTGGACCGGCTGGGACCGTTTCTACCGGCCCGGCCCGGAGGGCGGCCCCTACGTCGAGGACGTGCTGGTCCGGCGGACCCATCCCGGCTGGCCGGCCCCCGGCCCGGACGCGGTGGAGCACCTGCTCCGGCGGGGCGTGCGCTGCCTGGGCACTGACGGGCCGAGCCTGGGGGCGGCCCACGACGGCGCGCCCGTGCACGTGCTCGGGCTGAGCCGAGGAATGGTCTTCGTCGAGGGGCTGACCGGGCTCGGCGGGCTGCCGGCCTCGGGGGCGTGGTTCGCGTTCCTCCCCGTCAAGGTCCGCGACTCGACCGGCGGCACGGGGAGGGCGATCGCGGTGCGCTGACGGTGCCGGCGCCGGGGAGGCCCGGCGCTGGGCGGCAATTCGGTGTGGAGAGGACGGGATGACACGCGTCTGGGATGCCTCGGAGTTGACCGTCGATCCGATTCGATCCCGGGTGGTGGCCGTGGTCGGCTACGGCAACCAGGGACGGGCGCAGGCGCTGAACCTGAGGGAGCACGGGATCGAGGTGCTGGTCGGCAACCGCGACGACGCCTACGCCGAGCTGGCGCGGAGCGAGGGCCTGACCGTCCTCCCCGTCGGCGAGGCGGTCGAGCGCGGCGAGGTGGTGCTCTTCCTGGTACCCGACGAGGTCCAGCCGGCCGTGTACCGGGCCGAGGTCGAGCCCGAGCTGCGGCCCGGGCAGACCCTCTGCTTCGCCAGCGGGTACAACCTGGCCTACGGCTTCCTGTCCCCGTCCGCGGGGACGGATCTGGTCATGGTGGCGCCCAGGATGATCGGGCGGGGGATGCGGGAGCGGTTCGTCGAGGGCCTGGGCTTTCCGGTCCTGGTGGGCGTGGAGCGGGATTCGAGCGGGCGGGCGCTCGAGACCGCCCTGGCGGTCGCGGCGGGCATCGGGGCCGGCCTTCCCGGCGGCTGCGTGGTGGAGTCGAGCTTCCAGGAGGAGGCGACCCTGGACCTCTTCAGCGAGCACACCTGGGCTCCGGCCACGGTGTTCATCCTGAAGGCGGCCTGCGAGGTGCTGATCGAGGC
>DASRBU010000611.1:0-3647 GCA_035653475.1 Candidatus Dormiibacterota bacterium
GGGCCTCATGGCCCGGGGCGTCCAGAGCGGCGACCGGGTCGGCATCTGGGCGCCCAACCGCTTCGAGTGGGTCCTGGTCCAGTACGCCACCGCCCGCATGGGCGCGATCCTGGTCAACATCAACCCCGCCTACAAGACCGCCGAGCTGGAGTACGCGCTCAACCAGTCCGGGGTGAGCCTCTTGATCCTGGCCGAGCGCTTCCGCCAGGCCGACTACGTGGCCATGCTCGACGAGGTGAGGGATCGCTGCCCGGCGCTCCGGCAGGCGCTGGTGCTGGAGCGGGACTGGGCGGGACTGCTGGCCGACGCCGAGCGGGTGTCGGAGGCGGACCTGGCGGCGCGGGAGGCCGAGCTGCAGTTCGACGACCCCATCAACATCCAGTACACCTCGGGCACCACCGGCTTCCCCAAGGGGGCCACCCTCTCCCATCACAACATCCTCAACAACGGCTACTTCATCGGCGAGCTGCTGCGCTACACGGAGCGCGATCGGGTCTGCATCCCGGTCCCCTTCTACCACTGCTTCGGCATGGTGCTCGGCAACCTCGCCTGCACCACCCACGGGGCCGCCATGGTGGTGCCGGCCGAGTCCTTCGACCCCGTGGCGACCATGGAGACGGTCCAGGCCGAGCGCTGCACCTCGCTCTACGGGGTGCCCACCATGTTCATCGCCGAGCTGGAGCACCCTCGCTTCTCCGAGTTCGACTTCTCCAGCCTGCGCACCGGCATCATGGCCGGCTCCCCCTGCCCGATCGAGGTCATGAAGAAGGTCCAGTCGGCCATGAACATGACCGAGGTCACCATCTGCTACGGCATGACCGAGACCTCGCCCGTCTCCACCCAGAGCAACGTCGACGACCCGCTGGAGAAGCGGGTGACCACGGTCGGGCGGGTCCATCCCCACGTGGAGATCAAGATCGTCGACCCCACCACCGGCCGGATCGTGCCTCGGGGCGAGCCGGGCGAGCTCTGCAGCCGCGGCTACCTGGTGATGCTCGGCTACTGGAACGACCAGGCGGCCACGGCCGAGGCCATCGATGCCGCGCGCTGGATGCACACCGGCGACCTGGCCACCATGGACGAGGACGGATACGTCAACATCGTCGGCCGGATCAAGGACATGATCATCCGGGGCGGCGAGAACGTCTACCCGCGCGAGGTCGAGGAGTTCCTCTACACCCACCCCGACGTGGCCGATGTGCAGGTGATCGGAGTCCCGGACGAGCGCTACGGCGAGGAGGTGATGGCCTGGGTGCGCCCGCGCGAGGGGGCGACCCTGACCGGCGAGCAGCTGGCCGAGTACTGCCGCGGCCGCATCGCCACCTACAAGATCCCGAGGTACTGGAAGTTCGTCGACGCCTACCCGATGACGGTGACCGGCAAGGTCCAGAAGTTCCGCATGCGGGAGATGGCGATCGAGGAGCTCGGCCTGGGGCAGGCGACCGGCGTGCGCACCGCCTGAGCGGGGTCTCGGCCGGCGGACGGGCGACCCGGGCCGGGGTCAGCGGACGGCCTCGGCCCGGCGCAGCGCCTCCCCCATGCGCCCCAGGATCCGTTCCAGGATCTCGGGCGAGGTGGCGAAGTTGAGGCGAGCGCAGCGCTCGTAGCCGGGGCCGAAGTCCTCACCGGCGTTGAGCGCCACCCGGGCCCGCTCCAGCAGGAAGCGGTGGGCGCTGGCCCCACCCAGGTCGAGCCCGCCCAGGTCGAGCCAGGCCAGGTAGGTGCCCTCCGGGGGGTGGTGACGCACGCCGGCCTCCGTCGCCCAGGTCGCCACGCGGTCGCGGTTGTGCTGGAGCAGGGGGAGCAGCGCCTCCAGCCAGGGCTGGCCCTCCCGCCAGGCCGCCACCGCAGCGTCGATCGCGATCGAGCTGGGCGAGCCCAGCAGCCGGTCGGGGATGGCGCGCCGGAAGCGGTCCAGCAGCTCCTCGGAGCCGAAGTGCATCACGCCGCAGCGCAGGCCGGCGACGTTGAAGCCCTTGGTGGCGGAGTTGAGGGTCACGGTCCTGGCGGCGATCTCCGTGCCCAGCGAGCCCATGGGCAGGTGCCGGCGGCCTGGATAGACCAGGTCGCAGTGGATCTCGTCGGCCACGATCACCAGGTCGTGGGCGACCGCGATCCGGCCCAGCGCCTCCAGCTCCTCCCGAGCGAAGACCCGCCCGGTCGGGTTGTGCGGGTTGCAGAGCAGCAAGATCCTCGTCCGCCCATCGATGGCCGCCTCCAGCCCTTCCAGGTCGAGCACGAAGCGGGAGCCGTCGTCCCGGAGCGGGTTGAACACCGGCCGGCGCCCCGTGGCCGCGATCGAGCCCAGGAAGGGAGGGTAGATCGGGGTCTGCACCACCACCCCCTCGCCGGGCCGGCTGAAGGCCACCAGGGCGGCCACGATCGCCTGCACCAGGTCGGTCACCGGGCGCACGCGCTCGGCCTCCACCGCCCAGCCGAACCGCTCCCGCATGCGGTCGACGAAGGCGGCCTCCACCGTCGCCTCGCCCTCCCGCCAGGGATACCCGTAGTCCATCTGCTCGACCAGGCGGGAGACCGCCGCCTGCACGGCCGGGGCCACCGGGAAGTCCATGTCCGCCACCCAGGCGGGCAGGACGTCGTCCGGGTAGCGATGCCACTTGATCCCGCGCCGGGCACGCATGGTCTCGACGGACAGGGACGGGATGCGATCCATGGCCGACCTCCCACTCCGGTTCCGACTGGACACGCTCCGGGTGTCCACTCTACTGGGCGCGGGCGGCGGCCTCCGCCCCGCCGGCCTCCGGGACCCCCTCCAGCAATCGCCGGACCCAGACCGGTGCCTCGGCCTCCCCACACTGCGGGCAGCTGCACTCGTCGGCCTGCCCGACACCGAACAAGGGCGGTAGCGGCATCGAACTCCTCCTGGCTGAAAAAAAGAGGCCCCCGCCCATCTCGGCGGGGGCCTCCCGGCTGCACTCTGCTCACGTCGGCGGCGCGTGACCGGCGTGACGATGCAGCGCCCCCCGGCGCTTTCCGTCGACGTTGGTGCTGGTGACGACGACGACTCGGAGTCGCTGCATCCGGGGTCAGTCTACTCCCATCGCCGGGCCGGCCTCGCCCGCCCGGCGCCTCCCGTCCCCACGGCCGGCATCCCGGGCCCGAGCCCCGCGGCCCCGGCGGTGACCCCCGGCAGGGGTCGGTCCGAGCGCGAGGTCGGGGGAGGGACGGCAGAGGCGAGCGCCGCCGCGCGAGCGCGAAGGTCGGGCCTCCCGATGGTCCCCACCAGAGCCGCGCTCTCGCCGCGAGGCCGGGGTCCGGAGCCCGTCGAATGGCGGCTCCCCGGCTCAGGGCAGGGAAGGTGCGGCCGAAGCCCCGGCCGCGCCCCTAGACCCGGATGGCGGCGTTCAGCATCACCTGCTCGGGGAGCAGCCCCTTCTCCCTGAGCTTGCTGGTCTCGTGGTAGGCCTCCACGAAGCGCATGGTGCCCGAGAAGGAGCGGAGGACCATGGAGTGGGTGAAGGCGTAGTACTCCTCGTAGCGCACCCCGTCGAGCAGCTCCCCGTGGGTGATGCCGGTGGCGGCGAAGAAGATGTTGTGCCCCGAGCACAGGTCGTCGATGGTGAGCACGCGTCCCGGCTCGTACCCCTCCTGCTGGGCCAGCCGCCGCTCCTCCTCGTTGCGCAGCA
>DASRBU010000612.1:0-2426 GCA_035653475.1 Candidatus Dormiibacterota bacterium
GTCAACGTCACCGACGGCAAGGTCATCCGGCTGCTGGTCGACGACGAGCCCTTCGACGTCCGCTACGGGACCCTGCTCGGGCACGAGCGCGAGCTGGACCTGCGGGCGGGCGTGCTGCGACGCCGGGTGGAATGGCGCTCCCCCACCGGCCAGGCGGTGCGGATCTCGTCCACCCGGCTGGTCTCGTTCGCCCAGCGCGCGGTGGCGGCGATCCTCTACGAGGTCGAGCCGCTGGACGGCAGCGCCTCGGTCGTCATCCAGTCCGAGCTGGTGGCCAACGAGCCACCGCCCGCCCAGGGCCGCGACCCGCGGCGGGCGGTGGCCCTGCGCGCGCCGCTTCGCTCGGAATGGTTCACCCACCGGGACGCCCGGGCCCTGCTCGTGCACGTGACCAGGGAGAGCGGGCTCCGGGTGGCGGCGGCCATGGACCACCTGGTCCAGGGGCCGGAGGGCACCGAGACCCGAGGCGAGAGCGAGCCCGACCTCGCCCGCCTGACCGTGGCCGCGGTGCTCGAGCGTGGGCAGTGCCTGCGCCTGATCAAGTTCCTGGCCTACGGCTGGTCGGCGCAGCGCTCGCTGCCGGCCATCCGCGACCAGGTCGAGGGAGCCCTGGCCATGGCCCGCCACCGCGGCTGGGAGGGGCTGCTGGCCGACCAGCGCGCCTACCTGGACGACTTCTGGCGCCGGGCCGACGTCGAGATCGAGGGCGACCCGGAGCTGCAGCACGCGGTCCGTTTCGCCCTCTTCCAGGTGCTGCAGGCGGGGGCCAGGGCGGAGCGCCGGGCCATCCCTGCCAAGGGGCTGACCGGCCCCGGCTACGATGGCCACACCTTCTGGGACATGGAGACCTTCGTGCTCCCCGTCCTCACCTACACCGCTCCCCAGGCGGTGGCCGACGCCCTCCGCTGGCGACACTCGACGCTGCCCATGGCCCGGGAGCGGGCCCAGCAGCTGGGGCTGGAGGGGGCGGCCTTCCCCTGGCGGACCATCCACGGCGAGGAGTGTTCCGGCTACTGGCCGGCCGGGACCGCCGCCTTCCACATCAACGCCGACATCGCCGACGCCGTGGTCCGCTACCAGCGCGCCGTCGACGACCCGGAGTTCGAGCGCGAGGTGGGACTCGAGCTGCTGGTGGAGACGGCCCGGCTCTGGCAGTCGCTGGGCCACCAGCACGAAGAGGGGGAGTTCGAGATCGACGGCGTTACCGGCCCCGACGAGTACAGCGCCCTGGCCGACAACAACGTCTACACCAACCTGATGGCCCAGCAGAACCTGCGCGCCGCCGCCGACGCGGCCGAGGCCCACCCCGACCGGGCTGCCGAGCTGGGCATCGACCCGGAGGAGATCGAGAGCTGGCGGGCCGCGGCCGCGGCCATGCGCATCCCCTACGACGAGCGACTGGGGGTGCATCCCCAGTCGGAGGGCTTCACTCGCCACGAGCGCTGGGACTTCGCCCGCACCCGGCCCGACCAGTACCCCCTCCTGCTCCATTTCCCCTACTTCGACATCTACCGCAAGCAGGTGGTGAAGCAGGCCGACCTGGTCCTGGCCCTCCACCTCCGGGGCGACGCCTTCACCGCCGAGGAGAAGGCGCGCGACTTCGCCTACTACGAGGCCCTCACCGTGCGGGACTCCTCCCTCTCCGCCTGCACCCAGGCCGTGGTCGCGGCCGAGGTGGGCCACGTCGAGCTGGCCTACGACTACCTGGGCGAGGCGGCGCTGATGGACCTCCAGGACCTGGAGCACAACGTCAGCGACGGGGTGCACATCGCCTCCCTGGCCGGGGCCTGGATCGCGATCGTGGCCGGCCTGGGCGGTATGCGCGACCACGGCGGGGAGCTGAGCTTCGCCCCCAGGTTGCCCGAGGCCCTGAGCCGGCTGTCCTTCCGGATCACCTTCCGACGACGTCTCCTGGAGGTGGCGGCCGACCGGAGCCGGGTGACCTACCGCCTGCTGGAGGGGGAGCCCCTGGAGATCGCGCACGGCGGCGAGCGGCTGACCCTGCGCGCCGGGACCCCGGTGGTGCGGCCGGCGCTGCCGGTGCCCGATCTGCCCCGGCCGGCCCAGCCGCCCGGCCGCGAGCCCGCCCGCCGCGTCCCCCGGAGCTGATCCGGCCCGGCGCACTTCGGCCCGACCTCAGCCCCAGACCTCCCGGGCCGTCTCCACCACCAGCTCGAGCTTGGCCCATTGCTGCTCCTGGGTGATCAGGTTGCCCTCCACGGTGGAGGAGAAGCCGCACTGGGGGGAGAGGCAGAGGCGCTCCAGGGGCACGAAGCGCGACGCCTCCTCGATCCGGCGCTGGAGCGCCGCTTTCGACTCCAGCTGGCCGTGCTTGGTGGTGACCAGGCCCAGGACCACGGTCTTGTCGGGCGGCACGAAACGCAGCGGCTCGAAGCCGCCCGAGCGGACGTCGTCGTACTCGAGGA
>DASRBU010000613.1:0-2102 GCA_035653475.1 Candidatus Dormiibacterota bacterium
GGCGAAGGCCCGCCCGAGGGGGTGCAGCGGCACCGTGCCCAGGCCCACCTCGCTCGACACGCAGATCACCCTGGGGACCAGGCCGACGATCTCCCCGACGGCCGCCAGGCACGCCTCCTCCAGCTCCCGCAGCCGCTCTCCTGGCCCCTCCATCCCCACCGCCTCCAGGCGGTTGGCCACCCAGCTGTCGACGGCCTCGATCAGCGCCACCCCGGCCCCGGGGTGGAGGCGTGCCGCGCGCTCCGGCCACAGGGCCTCCTCGGCCACCCACCACCCCTCCGGGCGCCCGCGGCGATGGGCCGCGATGCGCGCTGCCATCTCCGGATCGGAGGGCCGGCCGGTGGCGATCACCAGCACCTGGCCGCCCTGCTCGCGGGCGAGGCGGAGGGCGAACTCGCTCTTGCCGCTGCTGATCCCACCCAACACCAGGGTCAGGCGGTGGTCGCCGGAGCACGTGGTCGGGCTCATCGTCGCCCTCCGGGCCCCAGGCCCAGGATCCGGTCCAGCGCCTCCACGTCCAGGGCCGCCTCCAGGGCGTCGGCCAGCGCGTCGTAGGGGTCGGGTGGTGGCGGGGCCGGCGGGGGGAGACGGACGCCCCGGCGCTCGGCCAGCGACTCCAGGATGCTCCGGCGCAGCCGCGGGCCGGCCAGCACCCCGTGCAGGCTCGTCCCCACCACCCAGCCGTCCGGCGAGCGGCATCCCTCGCGCTGGTCGCCCAGGTCCCACACCGGGAGCTGCCCGCCTCGGACCCGGCCCATGTGGATCTCGTAGCCACGGACCTCGAGGCCGCCGGCGCGGGCGAGCAGGCCCGGCCCGCCCAGCGCCCGGCCCCGCCGGAGCACGGTCACCTTGCCAGGCCGGAAGCGGGTGCGGGTGGGGAGCAGGCCCAGCCCGGGGACGCTGCCCCCTTCCTCCACCCCCTCGGGGTCGTCGATGTGCCGGCCCAGCATCTGGTAGCCGCCGCAGATCCCGAGCACCGCCGTCCCCGCCTCCCGCGCCTCCCGGATGGCCCGGGCGAGGCCCCCGGCGCGCAACCGCTCCAGGTCCCGGATCGTGGTCTTGGTCCCGGGCAGGACGACCAGGTCGGGCCGGCCCAGCTCCTCCCCGCGCGAGACCAGGCGCAGCCCCACCCCCGGCTCGTCGGCGAGCGGCTGCAGCTCGTCGAAGTTGCTGATCCGCCCCAGGTGGACGACCGCCACGTCGAGCACGGCTCCGGCGGGCCGGCTGACCAGCAGCGGCAGCTCGAGCGAGTCCTCGGCCGGCAGCCGGACCTGGTCGAGGTGGGGCACCACACCGAGCACCGGGAGCCCAGAGCGCCGCTCGAGGAACGCGACCCCCTCGGCGAACAGGGCCGGATCGCCGCGGAAGCGGTTGACGATCAGCCCCGCCACCCGTCGGCGCTGGGAGGGCGGGAGCAGGCCCAGGGTGCCGAGCAGGGCGGCGAACACGCCTCCCCGGTCCACGTCCCCGACCAGCAGCACCGGGGCTCCGGCCGCCTTCGCCACCCGCATGTTGACGATCTCGCCCCGGCGCAGGTTGACCTCGGCCGGGCTGCCGGCCCCCTCGATCACGACCAGGTCGAAGCGTCGCCGGAGCTGGTCCAGGGCGGCCCGGACCCGGGGCCAGAGCCGTGCCCGCAGGGCGACCATCTCGCCGGCCCCGTAGCTCCCGAGCGGACGGCCCATGAGCACCACCTGACAGGTGCGGTCGCCCTCGGCCTTGAGCAGCACCGGGTTCATCGCCACCTCGGGGACGACGCCCGCCGCCTCCGCCTGCACCGCCTGGGCCCGGCCGATCTCGGCCCCGTCCGGGGTGACGGCCGCGTTGAGGGCCATGTTCTGGGCCTTGAACGGTGCCACCCTCAGACCGCGGCGGGCGTAGAGGCGGCAGAGGCCGGTGACGAGGTAGCTCTTCCCTACCGAGGAGGAGGTCCCCTGCAGCATCAGGGTGCGCGCCAGCGGCTCAGCCACGATCGCGTCCTCCCAGGGAGCGGATGGCCTCCAGCACCGCCTCCAGGTCGCCGGGCCGGGGGGCGGCGAGGCGCACGTGGTCGGGCAGCCCGAAGGAGGCGCAGTCACGGACCAGGACCCCCCGGGCCCGCA
>DASRBU010000614.1:0-2456 GCA_035653475.1 Candidatus Dormiibacterota bacterium
ACTGGGCCGCTCCCGGCTATCACCTCCTGGGAGGGACCAGCGAGGCGGCCCCGCTCTTCGCCGGGCTGGTCGCGGTCGCGGATCAGCTCGCGGGCGGCCGGCTGGGCTGGCTGAACCCGCGCCTGTACGCCCTGGCCGCCCACGGCCCGGGAGAGGGGATCGTCGACGTCACCCTCGGCGACAACCAGGAGTCGTTCCAGGATGGGCAGGGGCGGTGGGTCACGGTGCCCGGTTTCCGGGCCCGGCCCGGCTACGATCTCGCCAGCGGCCTGGGTACGGTGGACGCCGCCCGGCTCTGCGCCGCCCTGGCCGGGCGGCCGCTGCGACCGGAGGCCGGATGAGGTCACCGGCGGCCGCGGGCCGCGCCCCGCTCACTTGGAGGTGATGGCCTCGTCCAGCGAACGCTTCAGGGTGTGGATGGAGTCCACCGGGACCGGTGCCTCCTCGATCCACTGGAAGATCGCGTCGACCACGCGCCGCCAGGCGGACACCTGCCGCTCCATGGCCGAGCCCCAGTACGACCTGGTGGCCCCGGCCATGGCCAGCGATCCGGCGATGACGCAGCAGAGCACGCCCGTCACCAGCTCCATCCAGTTCAGCCAGTTGACCGGATGGAGCAGGACCAGCATCAAGATGCCCAGGCCCAGGTTCACACCGGTGCAGACGGGCAGAACGATCCGATAGAAGATGAGGTTCCGTCCTCTTCGATCCATCTTCCCTATCCCCCAAACAGCGGTTACGAATCCCGCGTCCCCCCGGATCAGCGCGATACCGGCCCTTGAGGTTTCTCCAAGCATGGACCATCCGGAGGCGGATGCCAATGGTACCTCTGTCCCGGTTCCCGGGGGACTTTGCCGTGAGGGCCGCCCCGGGCCGGGGCCGGCGTGGCAGGTCCCGCCGACCCGAGCCAAGGCGCGGGCCGCCCGCGGGGGACGCGAGGCTGGGACAGAGCGGACCTGGAATGGTCAGTTCTGACCATTGACTTCGGTGTTTCCGAACGGGTTTAGTTCACTTGGCCCACCAGGGGTGGGTCAGCAAGAAGAGGGGTCCCGGGGCACGGGCCGCCGACCTGTCTCGAGGTTACGGAGGTCCCATGCGAGAGGAGGGTTCGCAAAGGTTGCGGTGGCAGGCGAGCTGTGACGAGGACGAGGGTTCGAGGGGGACCGGAGAGGAGGCGCTGGCACGTCTCGGGCCGCAGGAACTCGACCGGCTCACCCGCCGGGCCGAGAGCGAGGTGAAGCGACGGCTGGCGAGGGAGCTGCACGACTCGGTGGCGCAGATCCTGACCCAGATGGTCGTCGACATGGAGAGCTTCAAGCTCGACCAGTCCGGCCAGCACCAGGTGGTGGAGCGGGTCGGCCACCTCCAGGAGTCGACCCGCGAGGTGCTGGCCAACCTTCGCCAGCTCCTCTACGAGCTGCGCGAGGAGCCCTCCATCGACAACGGTTTCGTCCAGAGCGTCCGCCAGCTGCTGAGCCGCTTCGAGCGCAGCACGGGCATTCGATCCAAGCTCAGGGTCTCCGCCCACTGGCCCTCCGGCATCTCGGCCGCCGCCGCCCACCACCTCTATCGCATCGTCGAGGAGGCCCTGAACAACGTGCGCCTGCACAGCGGGGCGGCCCGGGTGGACGTCCTGCTGCAGGCCGTGGGCGATGGGGTGGCCCTCACCGTACGCGACGACGGCCGTGGCCTGCAGCGGTTGGGGGGCGAGCGAGGGGGGAGTATGGGGCTGCTGGGCATGCGCGAGCGGGCGGCGCTGCTCGGAGGGGAGGTCAACATCATCAGCCGCGGCGGCCGGGGGACGACCGTACGGGCCGTCGTGCCGAGGATTGCCAAGGAGATGTCCAGGTGACCCAATCCGCTCCCAAGGTTCGAGTGCTGGTCGCCGACGACCAGACGCTCTTTCGCGCGGGTCTGGTCCGGCTGCTCGAGGAGGATCCCCGGGTGGAGGTGGTGGGGCAGGCCGGGGACGGCGCCGAGGCCGTGGATCTGGCCGGTCGGCTGCGGCCGGACGTCGTGCTCATGGACCTGCGGATGCCCAACGTCGACGGCATCGAGGCCACTCGCCGCATCGCCGCCGAGTATCCCGAGGTCCGCGTCCTGCTGCTGACCGTCCTCGACGCGGACAACAACGTCATCCAGGCCCTCAAGGCGGGCGCCAGCGGCTACATCCTGAAGGATTCGCGGCCCGATTCCATCGTCTCCAGCCTGCTCGCGGTCATGGCCGGGGAGCGGGTGATGGCGAGCGCCGTGGCCAACCGGGTCCTGGAGATGCTGACCGGGACCACCACCCCGAAGGAGTTCTACGACGGGCTCACCAGCCGGGAGATCGAGATCCTGAAGCTCCTGGCCGGCGGGATGGCCAACAAGCAGATCGCCTACCGACTCAAGATCAGCGAGAAGACCGTCCGCAACCACGTCAGCAACATGTACGAGAAGCTGGGGATCTACGACCG
>DASRBU010000615.1:0-3582 GCA_035653475.1 Candidatus Dormiibacterota bacterium
ATCGCCGTGTACCTCACCCTGGTGCACACCTCGGCGGCGGCGCTGGCCTGCAGCGCCAGCGGCCTGGTCGACTGCGAGCGCGTGCTCAACAGCTCCTACGCGGTCATCCTGGGCAGCCCGGTGCCGACCTCGGCGGCCGGCATCCTGTGGTTCGCCGCCAGCGCCGTCCTGGCCCTGGCCCAGCTCCGCCGGCCCGCCTCCCGCTCCCTGGCCCGGGCGCACCTGGCCTGGGGGGTGGTGGGCCTGGCCACGGTCCTCTACCTCGTCTACGTTGAGATCGTCCAGGTGGGAGCCATCTGCGCCTGGTGCACCGCCGCCCACGTCACCGTGGTGGTGACCTTCCTGCTCGTGATCACGCGCTGGCAGGAGGCGGAGAGCACCGACTGACCGGCGACCTCACGGGGTGAGGGTGAGGCCCGCGTCCACGACGTACACCTGCCCGGTGGAGGAGGTCCCGGTGACCAGGGTGAGGACCTGCCGGGCCACGTCGTCCAGGCTCGGCACCCGCTTCAGCGCGCTCCGGGCCACGAAGGCGCGGGCGCCCTCCTCCCCGAAGCGGCGCCCCCAGCGCGTGTCCAGGTAGCCCGGGGCCACGGAGTTGACCTGGACCTCGGGAGCCAGGGCCCTGGCCAGGCAGCGGGTGAGATGGATGAGCGCGGCTTTGGAGACGCAGTAAGGGATGCTGGAGCCGAACGTGATCAGCCCCGCGGTGGACGAGATCGTGACCAGGTGCCCGGCGCCGTGGGCCCGCAGGTGGGGGGCGGCGTGGCGGGCGCAGAACCAGGCCCCCTTCACGTTCACGCCCAGGATGGTGTCCCAGTCGGCCTCCGAGACGCCGTCCAGGTCGTCGAAGGCGCAGAAGGTGGTCGCCCCGGCGTTGGCGACCAGGACGTCGAGACGGCCGAAGGCGCGCACCACCCCCTCGATCATCGCCCCCACCTGGTCCTCTCGGGCCACGTCCGCCCGGTAGGCCTCCGCCCGCACCCCCAGGGCGGAGACCGCCTCGACGGTCTCGGCGGCCTCCGTGGCCGAGCGAGAGTAGTTCACGGCCACGTCCATGCCCGCTTCGGCGAAGCGCAGGGAGATCGCCCGGCCCAGCCCGGTCCCCCCTCCGGTGACGAGCGCGACCCGACGTTCGCTTCGATCCGCCATTGCCTCCTCCGTGTCCTCGCCCGGGCCCGCGGCCCGACCGTCGTCTCCACCCCACCGCCGTCGCGCGGTCGCCGCCGGCCGGGAGGGGCGCGAGGCGGGCCGGCGCGGCACCGCCGCAGCCCGGGCCGCCCGCCGTGGTGGCGATGTTCGCGCTCGCCGCTCGCGGCTGTCAACCGACCCGTGGCCTCGGGCCGCGCCGCCCGGACCCGGGCCGAACCCGGAGCGGAGGTCCGCGGCGAGGACGTGTGCCCCGCCCGAGCCTCACCGTCGGGGCCGGTCCCCCCGGGCGGTGTCTCCCATGGGGTGTCCTCTCGGGCTCCGCGCTCGCTCGCCACCCGCCCCCGGCCGGGGCCGTCGGCGACGGCTTCCCCGGCCCCCGGCCACCGGCCCTCCGGTCAGTGCACCCGCCTGTCCTCTCCCGGTTCCGGCGCCACCCGCAGCCGGTGGACGGCCCGGCCGAGCGCCCGTGGCCCGACCCGACCCGGATCGGCCTCCGGGGTCGGGACCGCCCGGCCGTCGGGGGAGCGCGGCCGCCCCGACGGCGCCGGATCGCCCGACCACGGTCCGGAGGGCCAGGGTGCACGGCAACGCCCGAACCGCCGGCGCTCCGGGACCGAGAGCGGCGAGCCCGCCGGCCCGCACCGGGGCCGGCGGCCCGTCCCCTCGAGGTCGGCGACGGACCGGGGGGGCCGCCCCGGGCCTCGGCCCCCGAGATCCACGGCCATGCCTCACCGCGCCCCGACCGAGCCGTCGCCGGCAGCCTCCTCGGGGGAGCCGTCCCGGGCCCTGAGGGTACGGGCCAGGCGCCGGGCCTGGCGCAGCGGCTCCGGGGTGCGCGCGCCTCGGAGCAGGCCGCGCACCACCTCGAGCGCGACCTCGGGCGAGACCCGCCAGCCGGCGTGGACCACGATCGGCCGGGCCCCGGCGCGAGAGCGGAGCCGGTAGCCGACCAAGCGCCCGTCCAGGCGCAGCTCGGCCGCGGCCCCGACCTCCGGGCCGGGGTCGGGGGCGGTGGCGACCAGGGGGCGATCGGTCACCCCGACCGAGGGCAGCCCCATCACCGCGCCCAGGTGGAGCGTCAGCCCGGCCCCCCGGGGATGATCGCGGCCGGTCGCGTCCGCCAGCACCAGCTCCGGGACCAGGGGCAGGGCGCGCAGCGCCCGCTCCAGCAGCGGCCCCTCCCGCAGGGCGAGCAACCCTGGCGCGTAGGGGGCGCCGAGGCGTCCGCGCACCGTGGCCACGGCCAGCGTGCGCGGGCCGGCCAGCACCACCGCCGCGGCCCAGCCGGGATCCCCGGCCCGGCCCGACCCGGCCGCGCCCCGAGGGCCGACGACGAACACCCCGGCCACCGCCGGCGGCCGATCTCCCGGCCGCCAGGGCGCCGCCACCGCGGCCGCCAGCTCCCGCTGCAGCTCGACCAGGGCCGGGGCGGACCCCGGCCACCACCTGGAGGCCGACGCCTCCGCCATGCCCACATCATGGCCCGGCCCCGTCCCGGGAGGGGGCCGCGGCGCCGGGGCCTCTCGGACCGGCCCCGGCGTCGGTTAGAGTAAGGGGCCGTGCGGCAGGACCACGATCCCGTGCCCGACGCGATCCCGCGGGCGGCGCCGAGGTCGAGGCGCCGGATCGCAGCCCGGTGACGATGCCGCTCCCCTCCGGAGAGCGCGGGACCGGCAGGCGGGGCCACCACCTCCTTCGCGCCGGCCTGGCCGTCTTGCTCCTGCTCGTCCTCCTCGCCCTCCAGCACGACCTGGTGGCGCTGGTGCCGGCCCGGTACCAGGAGGCGGTGCGCTTCGGTATCGCCGGAGTGGCGGCGCTGGCGGGCGCCCAGGCGGTCAGGGAGAGCGTCGCCGCGCTCACGCGCGGCCTGGACCGACAGTCCGGGGTGGTGCTGCGCAACCTCTGCACCTGGGTCCTCTCCATCCTGCTCGTCCTGTGGATCGCGTCCACGGTGGGAGTGAACCTCTCCGGGCTCCTGCTCGGCGGCGCGGTGGTGGGCGTGGTGGTGGCCGCCGCCTCCCAGGCCTCTCTGGGCAACTTCTTCGCCGGGCTGGTGCTGATGGTGGCCCGGCCCTACCGGGTGGGGTCGCCCCTGCGGCTGCGCGGTGCGGCCCTGGGCAACGTCGAGTACGAGGGCACGGTGGTCGACCTGGGCGCGCTCTACACCACCCTGGTGACGGCCAGCGGCGAGACCTTGAGGCTCCCCAACAGCAGCGTGGTCAGCTCCGCGGTGGTCACGGGCGAGGCCCCGCTCCAGGCCGAGGTGGAGCTGGAGCTGCCCTGGGGGACGCCGCTCCACCCCATCCACCGGGCGCTCCAGCAACGCCTGGGCGAGCAGCGGCAGCTCACCATCCTCCCCAGCCACCTGAGGCTGGGCGAGGGGGGGCGGCTGCTCTGCCGGGTGCAGGTCCGCTCGGCCCTGCCGGTCGA
>DASRBU010000616.1:0-2629 GCA_035653475.1 Candidatus Dormiibacterota bacterium
CGGCTCGACCAGCTGCCGCTGCTGCGGCAGGTGCTGATGGGGCTGGCCGTCCAGGCCGAGGCGGCGCTGGTGCTGACCATGCGCCTGGCGGCGCTGCTGGGACGCGTGGAGACGGGGGCGGCGCTTCCGGAGGAGCGGGCCGTGTGCCGTCTGGGGTCGTCGCTCACCAAGCTGTACACGGCCCGGATGGCGGTGGCGGGGGCCTCCGAGGTGGTCGAGTGCTTCGGCGGGGCTGGCTACATGGAGGACACCGGCATCCCACGCCTGCTGCGCGATGCCCAGGTCCTCCCCATCTGGGAGGGGACCACCAACGTGCTCGCGCTGGACGCGCTGCGCGTGGCGGGACGGGCCGAGGTCCGCGACGCCTTCCTGGCCGAGCTCGAACGTCTGGGCTCGCCGCGGCGTGAGGCGGCGGCGGGGCTGCTGTCCGCCGTGGGCCGGGAGCCGGCCATCGCCGAGCGCCGGGCGCGGGAGCTGGCCTTCGGCCTGGCCGAGGCTTGGATCTCGGGGCTTCTGGCCGGGGCCGCGGCGCGTGGACCGCGGGAGGCGGCGGTGGCGGAGGCCTGGGAGTCGGGCTGCCGTCCGGACGGCCTGGGCGAGGACCGGTTCGAGCTGCTGGTGGATGGTGTCTGAGCGGTGAGGCGCCGGCCGGATGCCGGAAGGGGCGGCGGCCGTGCTATGCTCGCCCGCGAACGGGAAGGGCCACGGCCCGGCGGTCGTGGGCCCACATCACGGCGATCGGAACGGGGGGCGAGTCGCCACGGACGTCCAGAAGGAAGGCTCGGTCACGGTCCTGGTGACGGTTCAGGGGCCGGGCCAGCGAGTGGAGCTGCAGCTGCCGGTCGACCGGCCGGTGATGGAGCTGGTGCCGCTGCTGGTCGAGGTCTGCGGCGGCGGTCATCAGTCGGAGCGTTCGAGGTGGGAGCTGGGCCCGATGGGGGGCCTGGCCTTCGACCCCGCCAAGTCGCTGGCCGAGGTGGGGGTGGTGGACGGTGCTCTGCTCCACCTGCGGGACACGATGGCCACGGCGCCGGAGGCGGAGCCGCCCTCCGACCCCGCTGCGGTGCAGCCCTGGCCCTCGCCGTCCTGGCCGGAGGAGGCGCCGTCCCCGTCCTGGCCGGAGGGCGGCGCGTCCTGGTCCGAGGGCGAGGTGTCGTCCCAGGCCCCACCCCGGTGGTCGCCTCCCCCCTGGTCGTCAGAGGGCTGGTCCGAGCGGCAGTGGTCGGGGGCCGAGCCCGAGGCCCAGCCCCAGGTCCTGCCCCAGGATCGCACCCGCTCGGTGCTGCCGCCCCGCACGCCCCTCCCCGGACGTCTGGCCGGCGTCCTCCAGGCCGCCGTGGCCCCGCCCCGGCCGCCCCGGCCGACCCTGGCCGCCGAGCCCCAGCCGGGTCAGATCATCAACCCGGCCTCGCTCATGGTGAAGACCGTGCCCAACCTGGCGGAGCGGGTGCGGATGTCGTGGCGTTCGACCGACTACCTGACCCGGCTGGAGGAGGCCATCGTCGGTCCCCAGCTGCACCGCTGCGCCACCATCGCCGTCATGTCGCCCAAGGGAGGGGTGGGCAAGACCACGGTGGCGACGCTGCTGGGGACCTTGCTGGCCTTCCTGCGCCGCGACCGCATCGTGGCCATCGACACCAATCCCGACTTCGGCTCCCTGGGGCGACAGCTGGCCCCGGATCACACGGTCTTCGTGGACGACCTGTACGAGGTCCTGGACGAGCCAGAGCTGACCGCCACCACCCTCGACAACCACCTGAGCCGGGCTGCCCACGGGCTCATGGTGCTGCCGGCCCCGACCGACCCGGTCCGGGTGGCCAGGCTCGACACCAACGCCTACACCAAGGTGGTGCGGAAGCTGCAGCAGATGGTGGGGGTGATCGTGCTCGACTCGGGCGCCGGGCTCCACGAGCCGGCGGCCCGGGCGGCGCTGGAAACCGCCGACCAGGTGGTGCTGGTCTCGGACGCGGAGCCGGCCACCGCCAGCCTGGTGGCCGAGGCGGCCACGGTGCTGAAACAGGACGGTCTGCCCATCTGGTTGGTCATGAACAAGACCGGCGTCCCCACCGACCTCGACCTGCGTGCCTTCGGCGCCATCGTGCCCCACGCCCGGGGCATGGTGGAGATCAGGAACGAGCTGGCGGCGGCCCGGACCGTGGCCGCGGGCCGCTTCCAGTGGCTGGACGCGCCCAAGAGCTGGAAGCGGTCGCTGCGCGAGCTGGCGGCGGCGCTGGTGCTGGACTGGCCCCAGCTGGGCATCGCCTCCTGAGCCCCGCCCTCCGCCCGGGGTCGGCCAGCGCGCCGAGGTGACGCTCTACAGCGTCGGCCACTCCAACCGTGACCTGGAGGAGCTGATCGGGTTGCTGCGCACGCGGGGGGTGGACCTGCTGGTCGACGTGCGCACCGCCCCCGGCTCTCGGCGCTACCCCCAGTTCGGCCGCGTCGCCCTGGCCGAGGCCCTGGGCCGGGCCGGTATCGAGTACGTCCACCTGCCCGAGCTGGGGGGCCTGCGCCGCCCGCGTCCCGACTCCCCCAACACCGGCTGGCGCAACCAGAGCTTCCGGGGTTACGCCGACCACATGCAGACCGCGGAGTGGGAGGCGGGCCTGCGTCGTCTGATCGACCTCAC